>NZ_RZPQ01000203.1:0-8268 GCF_003999135.1 Mesorhizobium sp. M7A.F.Ca.CA.004.06.1.1
CATATAGTCGTAGCGCGCATATACCCGCGACGTGACCGTACTCTTGGTCGCCGAAACGTGATTCAACACATGCCCGACGATGAACGGCGAAATGCCGATTTCTTCCATGCCCGTCGCAGCAGATCGCCGAAGGTCATGCGGCGTCCACGGTGCAATGCCCATGATCATCGCTACGCCGCGCTTGCTGATCTCTTCTCGCTTCACTGCCTTCGGGACAGATGCGCCGGTGACTGCTGCACGGGCGCCCGGTCCAGGAAAAACGAAAGGCGGTACCGCCCTGCCCTTGCGCTCCGACAGCGCCTTCACGTCTGCGATCTGATCGCCGATGATCCGGATTGCCATTTCGCACAGCGGGACAATATGGTCGCGGCCGTTCTTCGCGCGCCTGGCTGGTATCGTCCAAAGGTCGCGTGTCAAGTCCAGTTCGCCGTGCTCCATGCCGGCGATCTCGCCAACACGCTGTCCGGTAACCAAGCACAGGCGCAGAATGCGGCGGGTGCTTTCCCGCATGTCGGCTTCGGGCAAGGCCGCCCACATCGTCTTGATCTCGTCGGCCGTCAGCACGCGGTCGCGCTCGACCGTTTCGGTCGGCCTAGCCATACCTTCGGTCAAGTTGTTGTCCAGATCGCCACGACCGCGCCCCCATCGGATCATGGCGCGAATGTCCTCGAACACCCGGTTTGCCTCGACGGCCGCGCCCCGGTCCTTCACCGCGTCGATCGCCTTAGTGATGTCGCGACGATGCAGGTCCGCGAGCTTCACCTCGCCGATGCACCCAGATGATGCCTTCTCGACCTTCTTTCCGTCAGCGTCATAGCCGGACACATTCTTGCGCAGCCGGCGCGCGATCTCATCGACCGACCGCCGCGATGATGCCCGGCGGGTGAGATAGCTCTCGACCAAATCAGAGACGGTCATCGAGGCGGCGTGCGCTTTCTTGGCGGCCACAGGGTCGCCGCCCTCTTGCACGCTTGCACGAGTGTCCTTGGCCTTCTGGCGAGCGCCCTTGTCGGTGCCGAGCGGTGTCTCGGGATAGGTGCCGAGCTTCAACCATTGCCGCTTGTCGGGCGGCCCGTAAACCGCGAACCAGGTCTTTTGCCCACCCGCCGAGACGCGCAGCACAAGACCTTTGACGGTCGTATCGAAATAGTCGGCTTTTCGGCCGGAGCCGGCCTTGGCAGCCTGGCAGAATTTGTCGGTGAGTTCGAGTTTCGGCATCTGTCCAGCGACCAATCTTGCTACAACCGGTTGCCCGGGCCCATAAGTGATCTACAGAATGATCTACATAAAACCACGCGCTTTGTCGATACCGGCTGCGACAGGTCGCGACGGGATGAAACACTAATTTATTGTTATTCAAAGAATTTTTAGAAATTCAGGCTGTCGCACGCTGATCCAGAAAATCACATTGGAAACCCTCTGTTAACCGGTTGGTCGCTGGTTCGAATCCGGCCCGGGGAGCCAAATTTTTCAAGCCCTTGAGACGGTCAGGTCGCCCATAGGGGCTGATCTATGGCATGTCTGCAAAATCGTGGTCAGCAGGTTGATTCTCAACTTGACCTGGCGCCGCTGTCCAGCGCTCTCGATGACGCCGCGGCATCGGGAAGGTTCGCGCGAGCAGGCATAAGGCCTTGCTGCGATCTCGGCGATCTTATCTCTTGTCGCCGTTCGGTTGGGTGCCGGTGCCTCTCGCACATCTCGGGGTGGCGGGTCGACATGCTCAAGCTCGGGCGGGGCTTCTTTGTCCCGGCGTTGCACAGGTACCTTCTCCGGTGCGGGCGTCGATGGTGGCTCTTTGATCTTGCTCGGCATAACCGAGTTAACCGCCCTGCCGGTCTCTTGTTCCGTAGCGAGCAGAAAACCTGAATGCGTGGGGAACCGGGAACATCGAAGAGCGTTTTCTCGCATGCTGAAGAAGATCGCCCTCGCCGCCGTGCTGGTCCAGGTTGCCGCAGTTTCCGCTCTCATCACCCAGACGGTGCTCTTCGCGTCCACGGCCACACAGGCCGCCAACGCGCAGCCCGATGACGCAGTTGCTGTCACCGCCGAGAACGAACGGGACAAGCCGGCGCAGCCTATTGTTGCCGGCCAATGCCCAACGCGGCTTGTGGCGAGCAAGGTCTTCACGGGGAACCTGATTACGGCGCAACAATAGCTCGCCATCGATGCCGGCCATCCGTCGATCCCCCCAATTTAAGTCAGGGCGATGTGCTTGAAAGCGCAATGATTCCTGTTACTTGCGGCGCAGGGCGAGTGCGTTTGGGTTGGGCAAGAATTGGTATGATTTCATCGAATATGGAATGCCCGCGCTGTCATGGCAGCGGCAGGGTTTTCGACTGCTCCAAGTGGCACGCGTCAAACGGGCACTGCTGCCCGCAGGGAACCCATCGGGGCGGCTGCCCCGGAAAGACGGGCGCCTGCGCGGAATGCGACGGCCTGGGGACGATGGCGGAGCCTCCGCTGAGAGCCGTGGCGTAATCCGCGAGAGCGGCCCACGCCGCTGATGACGGCGCGGAGGCGCCCGAACGAGCATATCTTACTCTGTTGGTGTTTCTACGGGTGGTGCGGTCAGAACCGTGATGTCCATCCTGGCAATCTTGGATGCCGCGCGGCCTTGCGCGCCAGCATCCATATCGCCGCCTGCGGCAACCATGATTTTGGCCAGATGTCCCACGGCGTCCGTGCTGCGGCCCGGCGAAAATCCTTCGCCGGTTTGCGGCTTCCCCACTGCCGTTTGTTTTTCCGGGACATGCGGATGTTGACTTGCGATAGCGGAAACCATTGAACCTCCTGTGGCGACGCTTCGAACATTATATTAGCGCTGACTGTTGCGAGGCTGACCTAGCCAGTCGCCAAAAACCGCACCAGGAGTTCGAACAAACGATCGAGCCGCCCCGCTACAAGGTGAACTGGTAGGACAGATCACCTTGTAGCGATGTGAAAACGACGATGCAGGCCCGGCCATCCTGGTAGCGCCGCCCCTATCAAGGCTAAGCGGTAACCCCACCGCGACCTGACCTTGTGCCGTCCATCCAAGGAAACTGAGCAAGCGGGTCCTGCAGGATCTTGACGGATCTTGCGAAGCCGGCGACGGCATCGCGCGCCACCGTCAGCGGAACCTGGCCGTCGTGAGCACGCTGGCAGGCTCGAAAGGCCGTCTCGAAAATCGGACCCCGCCGTTCCCTTGGCCACTCGTCAAAGAAGTCGAACGCGTCGTCGAGGCACCCTATTTCTTGAATGAACTCGCCATTCTTGACCAGGACCGGTTGGTCGAACGTCCTGTCACTCATGTAATCCTCCATTCGGCACGGTGGGTTGTTGTGGTTCGGGAAATCATGCGATTGCATGCTCCGGCTCGGCCAACATGCCGCCACCTCCACGCCCGGGCGGCACCGTTGCAAAGGCCGGGATTGGCGGCGGATCATCGTCGTCATCTCGCCAGGGGTGCCGCATCCAACCGAGACGGCTCTTCCTGCGGCGCCGGTCGAAAGACAGGCTGACGGCTGACGGCAACATTGAAAAACGCGGTTCCCGCCCGGATTCGTCCAGGAGGTGGAGCGCGCGGAGTATGTCACTGACTTCAACGATGGCGCCGTTGTCCAATTGCCGCAACGCGGGATTGTCAGGAACCGCATGAACGTCGGAAGCCCAGAAAGCGAGCAAAGCCCGCTTTGCACCGATCGTCATCGTCTCCTCGTTCAGCACATCATCCGGCGTCCGCAACTCAGCGGATTCCGCGGCAAGATATTTCGGTTCAGGTTGGTGAAAACTGTAGGCTTCGGTTCTCATCTCCATTCTCCGCGAACTGTGCCTCCCGGCCGAACCGGGAGGCGGACCGTAGATCCAGGTTCCAGGAATCAGGCGACCTCGCGCTGGGGCTCCGCATCCGAATCGATCAACTGCTTCTTGCCGGGTTGCTCGAGCGAAACCGCTTTGGCTTCGGACCCTATCTCAATGCGCCGAGGCTTGAGTTCCTCGGGCACTTCGCGGATCAGGTCCACCGACAGCAAGCCATTCTCGAGGTTGGCCGCCTTGACCTTTACATGGTCGGCAAGTTTGAACACCTGCTTGAAGTTGCCCGTCGCCAAGCCGCGATGAAGGACCTCCCGATTTTCCTGGTCGGGTTTCCTTTGGCCGATGACAGACAATTCGGGGCCGTTTTGCATGAGTTCGACCTCATCGAGAGCGAAGCCGGCGATAGCCATCGTAATGCGATAGTCGTTCTCGCCAATCTTCTCGATATTGTAGGGAGGCCAGTCAGAGCGCACGCTTTTTTCGAGCATATCGAAGAGACGGTCGAAGCCGACCGTTGTGCGGTAAAGAGGGGTATAATCAGAACTTCTCATAGCCATATCCTCCGTGAAGCAACATGGGTTACGAGGCTGTCGCAGCGCCGCTGCGACGCCAGTATGTCGAGCCGAAGCCTCGACGGAAAACGATCTGGTAATCGTGTTTTTTTCCTTCAAGAGGGACGTCAAAAATATTTTTGGCCGGCAGGCAGGTGCCCAAGGCGCTGCCTTGCGTGCTGCTGGCCACTGCGCGATGTTGACGCCAGGGGTGGAGCGAATCATGCGAAAAATTTTGATGTCCGGACTGCTGCTCGCGGTGGCCTTTTCCGCGAACCCGGCCCGCGCGCTGGACAGCAGCGGCACGCCTGTCGTCGTGACACCTCTTGCGTCGCGCACGACGACCGCGTCCGGCCAACCGATCACGTTGCCGCAGAAGAGCGTGCAGGTGCTGGTCTCGACCTACGACATCGCGTCGGGCGCGACCTTGCCGGTCCACAGGCACCCCTTTCCGCGCTACGCCTATGTCCAGGCCGGCACGCTGAAGGTCACCAATGTCGAGACCGGCATCAGCAACACCTACAAGGCTGGCGATTTCATCATCGAAATGATCGGCCAGTGGCATCAGGCCACCAATATCGGGGATGTCGAGGTGAAGCTTCTTGTGATCGATCAGGTCGAGCAAGGCGCGAAGAATACGGAATTGCGCCAATAACCGCTAAGTCCGTGCCCGAAGGCGGAAGGCTGTTCGCGCTTTCGCTGCGACCGGCCCGGTGCTAGGGCTGGCGGGAAATCATGGACTGGATCGCCCCTTGACCAAAGCTCTCCGCCTTCCGCTGATCGAAATCTGTGTCGAAGGCATTGACGGCCTTCTCGCGGCGCAAGCCGCCGGCGCCGACCGGGTCGAACTATGCGCCAGCCTCATCGAAGGCGGTATCACGCCGAGCCTCGGCACGGTCCGCGCCGCCCTCGAGCAGGCAAGTGTGCCGTTTCACGTCATGGTGCGGCCACGCGGCGGCGATTTTCTCTACAGTGAGACCGAATATGCCTCGATGCTGGCCGATGTCTCGGCATTGCGCGAACTCGGCGTGCCCGGCGTGGTGTTTGGCTGCCTGAACGCCGATGGCACCATGGACGAGGCGCGCATGAGCGAACTGACGCAGGCGGCCGGCCCCTTGAACGTCACCTGTCATCGCGCCTTCGACATGACGCGCGACCCGGCCGAGGCGCTCGAATCGCTGATCCGCAGCAAGGTCGGCCGCGTGCTGACCAGCGGCCAGCGTGACACTGCTATCGAAGGCTTGCCGCTGTTGGCGGATCTGGTGCGGCAGGCCGGCGAGCGCATCGTCATCCTCGGCTGCGGCGGACTGGATTTGCACAACATTGCCGAAGTGCGCAGCAAAACCGGCCTGTCCGAAATGCATTTTGCCGCCCTCAAGGATGTGCCGAGTGCCATGGACTACCGCAATCCCCATGTCGGCATGGGTGGTTCCGATCTCGATCGCGAATACCGCAACACGCTCACCGACACATCACTGGTGGCGGCAACGATCGCGGCAGCCAAGGCATGACCTCGACCCCTGCCCCGATAGCCCGTGTATCGGCCGCAGACGAAGCGGCGATCCTGGCGCTCAACAACGAGCATGCCGCAGAACTGTCGTGGCTGGAGGCTGAGCGGCTGTCCTTCCTGCTTGGCGAAGCGTTTTACACCAGGCGCATCGGCGATCTCGAAGCCTTCATCATGACCTTCGACCAGGACGCCCGCTACGACAGCCCGAATTTCCTCTGGTTTCGCGAACGCTACGAGCGCTTCGTCTATGTCGACCGGGTTGTCGTGGCGGCGCACGCGCGCGGCCGAGGCCATGCCCGCCGGCTCTATCAGGATCTGTTCGGCCATGTTGAGCGCGCCGGCTACAATCTGGTCACCTGCGAAGTCAACACCGACCCGCCGAACCCTGCCTCGGATGTCTTTCACGCCGCCCTTGGCTTCACTGAGGCCGGCGACGCAGTGATCCATGGCGGTAAGAAAGCAGTGCGCTATTACGTCAGATCGCTGCAGGCATAGAGAGGGCGGGCGCGCCGCAAGACGGCCTGAACGCCCTGTTGCTCACCAGTTGCGGTTGAGCCATTCGCGCGCCGGGCGCTCGATGAGGTAGTAGCTGCAGGCCGCACAAGCGAAGACTGCGGCTAGCATCGGCATCGGCATGACGCCTTGCTCATAGACGAATTTGTAGAACGGCTGCTGCCACAGATAGAGCGAGTACGACCACAGACCCAGCGTCGCCATCGGCCAGGAGGACAGCAATCCGGAAATATACCGTGGGCTGAAATCGAGTGCGTTGACGGCCAGAGCCAGCAGCGGCACCGCGAAGAGATAGTGGATCGGCGTCGGCACCTGATCCAGGAACAGGACAACGGCACAGAACGTCGCCACCAGGGCCACATGCTTGCCTCTCAAAAACGCCGGCAGCATGCCGTCGGCCTTCAGCAGGCAGATCGAAGCCGACAGCAGGATCGACGCGATGTGCACGTCGGTGCGCCAATAGGTGGTTTCGTAGTCCATCCCGAAGACCCAGTACGAAACCGCGCCATTGGCCATGGCCAGCAAGGCCAGCGCCAGGAGCAGCACAACCACGCGAGAGCGACTTGAGACGATGACGCTGATCAGCGCCAGGATGATGTAGGCGTGCTCCTCGATGCAGAGCGACCAGATATGGTCGAGCGCCCCTGCCCGCGTCACGAGAATGCCGGCATAGTTGTAGGTGAATGTCAGCGCCGTCAGCGCCGCCTTCCATTTGAAGGCGATGAATGTGCCGGACAGCGCAATCATCGCGACGACTACGAAGACCAGAAGAGCCGGATAGATGCGGGAGAAGCGGCGTTTGAAGAATTTTTTCAGCGGGTAGCGTTCGATGAACAGGATCTCGCCCATCAGCCGGCCGCTGAGCACGAAAAAGAATTCGACGCCCAGCACGCCAAGATTGATTCCCGGAACCGGAAAGAAATGGCCGATCAGCACCAGTGCGATCGAAAGCCCGCGCCAGCCGTCGAGATAGGCCAGTCTTGTTCTGGTTGATCTGTCGGCGGCGGATCGGGACGGAACGACATGCGTCGCGGAAATGTCGGTCATGCCGATCCTCTCGCAAATAGGCATGCGAAAGGGCACGACATTTCGAACCCGGCTCGCATTCCCGCCCAAATCCATATTGCAGTGCAATATGGATTTGTGCAAGTGCGAGATTGCCGCCGGTGCAGTTCCAGGTGAAGTGTCGGCGGAAGAAATTGCTCAGGCAAACGATTGGTGCGGGGGCGATTCCATCAAAAGTTTGGGCAACTACAGGTCGCCACAAAAGGAAAAGGGGCCGCATGACCCCTTCTCCGTGTCCACAACGGATCGTGTCAGGCGTTGGCGGCAGCCACCGCGCGCTTGGCCATCACCGTGATCAGATTGGCGCGATAGTCGGCCGAGGCGTGGATGTCGGTCATCAAATTCTTCGCCGGCACTTTCACCCCTTCGAGTGCCGAGGCCGCAAAATTCTTGGCCAATGCTGCCTCGATCTCCTTCGAACGAAAAACGCCGTCGTCGCCGGCACCGGTGACGGCGACGCTGACGCCATCCTTGCCCTTGGCCACGAACACGCCGACGATGGCGTAGCGCGATGCCGGATTGCGGAATTTTTCATAGGCCGCCTTGGCCGGCGCGGTGAAGGTGACGGCGGTGACGATTTCGCCGTCCTTCAACGAGGTCTCGAACAGGCCCTTGAAGAACTTGTCGGCAGCGATCTCGCGCTTGTTGGTGATGATGGTGGCGCCCAGCGCCAGCAGCGCCGCCGGATAATCGGCCGCCGGATCGTTGTTGGCGATCGAGCCGCCGATCGTTCCCTTGTGGCGCACCGCCGGATCGCCGATCAGCGATGCCAGATGGGAAAGCGCCGGACAGGCCTTCTTCAGCTTCTCGTCATTGGCAACAGCATTATGCGTG
>NZ_RZPQ01000204.1:0-8171 GCF_003999135.1 Mesorhizobium sp. M7A.F.Ca.CA.004.06.1.1
GTGGAAGGCGTGACCTTCTCGATCGCGCCCAACGAGACGCTGGCGCTGGTCGGCGAATCCGGTTGCGGCAAGTCGACAACCGCCAAGGCGTTGGCCGGACTGGTGCCTTACAGCGGAGGCGTCGTCATCGGCGGCCGCAATTTGTCTGGCCTTGGCCGCGACGAGCGCAAGGCTGTGCGCCGCGACGTGCAGATGATTTTTCAGGATCCCTACGCCTCGCTCGACCCGCGCATGCGCGTCGGCGACCTCGTCGCCGAGCCGCTGCTGATCCATGGCATCGCCTCGAAGCAAGAACGCAGCCAGCGTGTCGCGGCGCTGTTCGAGCGCGTCGGCCTGTCGGCTGACCAGATGGATCTCTATCCGCATGAATTCTCCGGCGGCCAGCGCCAGCGCGTCTGTATTGCACGCGCTCTTGCGCTGCGGCCGAAGCTGATCATCGCCGACGAAAGCGTCTCGGCGCTCGACGTCTCGGTGCAGGCGCGTGTGCTCGATCTGTTGAAGGAATTGCAACGCGAATTCGGCGTCGCCTATCTCTTCATCTCGCACGACATGGCGGTGGTCGAGAACATCTCCGACCGCGTCGCCGTCATGTATCTCGGCCAGATCGTCGAAATGGGCACGCGCGACCAGGTCTTTTCCAACCCGCGCCACCCCTACACCAGACGCCTCATCGAAGCCGTGCCGGTGCCCGATCCAGCCAAGCGAAGAAGCCGCTTCGCCCGCCTGGACCAGGAGATCCCGAGCGCCACCCGCAGGATCGGCGAGGCGCCGTTGAAACTGGCGCTGAGGGATTTCGGCAACGGCCATCTCGTCGCCGCCGAGGGCTGAGCCGGCACTGCCGCCGGCGGTTCACGTGTTTGTGTCTCTATCTCGTGCTCAAGGCTCGCGTTCCGCCGCCAAACCGTATCGCTTCGAGCACGAAATCCCTAACGGCCTCTTGCCCTCTGTCCCTATCTTCCTCATGTTCAATACCATTGCGATGATCGATCGTAGGAGGGTCGGTCGGATTCATCGCTATGGGAGGAAGTCAACCATGAAGGTAAGCCTTTTCGTTTCCGCGGCACTTCTCGCCGTATCCGCGATCCCCGCCTCGGCCGCTGAAATTTCCGACGGCAAGGTCAAGATCGGCATCCTCAACGACCAATCGGGCGTCTACGCCGATTTCGGCGGCAAGTGGTCGGTCGAGGCGGCCAAGATGGCGGTCGAGGATTTCGGCGGCAAGGTGCAGGGAGCGCCGATAGAAATCATCAGCGCCGACCACCAGAACAAACCGGATATCGCCTCCAACATCGCGCGGCAGTGGTATGACACCGAGCAGGTCGATGCCATCATGGAACTGACGACCTCTTCGGTGGCGCTCGCCGTCCAGGGGATTTCCAAGGAAAAGAAGAAGATCGACATCGTCACCGGCGCGGCGACCACGGAGCTGACCGGCAAACAATGCTCGCCCTATGGCTTCCACTGGGCCTATGACACTCATTCGCAAGCGATTGGGACAGGCGGCTCTCTCGTGCAGCAGGGCGGCGACAGCTGGTTCTTCGTCACCGTCGACTATGCATTCGGCTATTCGCTGAAGGATCAGACCACCAAGTTCGTCGAGAGCCATGGCGGCAAGGTGCTGGGCGAGGTGCGTTATCCCCTGGGATCGACCGATTATTCGTCCTTCCTGCTGCAGGCGCAATCGTCGGGCGCCAAGGTCATCGGCCTGGCCAATGCCGGCCTCGATACCTCCAACTCGATCAAGCAGGCGGCCGAATTCGGCATCGTGCAGGGCGGTCAGCGTCTTGCCGCACTCCTGTTCACGCTGGCCGAGGTGCATGGGCTTGGCCTTCAAGCGGCGCAGGGCGTTGTGCTGACCGAAGGCTATTATTGGGATCGCGACGACAAGAGCCGCGAATTCGGGCAGCGCTTTTTCAAGCGCACCAACCGCATGCCGAACATGATCCAGGCCTCGACCTATTCAGCGGTGACGCAGTACCTGAAAGCGATCGACAAGGCCGGCACGGACGAGACCGAAGCCGTCGCCAAGCAACTGCATTCGATGCCTGTGGACGACGCCGCGATAACCAACGGCAAAGTGCAGGCGGACGGCAACATGGTCCACGACATGTACCTCTATCAGGTCAAGTCGCCAGCCGAGAGCACCAAGGAGTGGGACTACTACAAATATCTCGCCACCATTCCTGGCAACGAGGCCTTCCTGAGCGAAAAGGAAAGCGGCTGTCCGACGGCCGGCCAGTGATCGGCGCGGCCGATGGCGCCGACTGACCTGAGCGCGAACGAGCCGCCTGTGGTGCTTTCCGCCCGCGGGTTGCGGCGTGACTTTGCCGGCTTCATCGCCGTGAAAAACGTCGATCTGGATGTTCGCCATGGCAACATCCATGCCCTGATCGGACCCAACGGCGCCGGCAAGACGACCGTCTTCAACCTGCTCACCAAGTTCCTGGCGCCGACCAGCGGCAGGATCGAGCTGCTTGGCCACGACATCACCCGCACGTCGCCGGCCAGGGTCGCGCGAATGGGTCTGGTGCGCTCGTTCCAGATATCGGCGATTTTTCCGCATCTCAGCGTGCTCGACAATGTGCGCGTCGCCCTGCAGCGGCCGGGCGGGCTCAGCGTTCAGTTCTGGCGCTCGCTGGCGGCGCTCGACCGGCTGACGCCGCGCGCCGAGGAATTGCTGCGCTCGGTCGGTCTCGACGACGCCAGGAACAGGCTCGCCGGCGACCTTTCCTATGGCAGGAAACGCGTGCTCGAGATCGCCACGACCCTGGCGCTCGATCCGAAAGTGCTGCTGCTGGACGAGCCGATGGCCGGCATGGGGCACGAGGACGTGGCCACGGTTTCCGACCTTATCCGTTCGGTGGCCAAGGATCGCGCCGTGCTGATGGTCGAGCACAATCTGACTGTGGTGGCCGACCTTTGCGACTGGATAACGGTCATGCAGCGCGGCGAGGTGCTGGCCGCCGGCGACTACGCCACGGTCAGCCGCGACGAGCGCGTCAAGATCGCCTATATGGGCACCGCCGATGACTAGTACCGCACCTCTGCTTGCCGTCAGCGGCCTCAACGCCTGGTATGGCGAGGGCCATGCGCTGCACGGCGTCGATCTGGAAGTGTATTCCGGCGAGACGGTCACACTGCTCGGCCGCAATGGCGTCGGCAAGACGACGACGCTGCGGGCCATCATGGGGCTGATCCGCAAGCGAACCGGCGGGATCGCCTTCGACGGCCAGGATCTGATGCGGCTGCCGCTGCACCGCACCGCGCATCAGGGCATCGGCTTCGTGCCGGAGGAGCGCGGTATTTTCGCCACGCTGACCGTCGACGAGAACCTGGTTCTGCCGCCGGTCGTGGCCGAGGGCGGCATGAGCGTCGAGGAGATATTCGATCTGTTCCCCAATCTGAAGGAGCGGCGCAACAGTCCCGGCACCAGGCTGTCGGGCGGCGAACAGCAGATGCTGGCGATCGCGCGCATGTTGAGAACGGGTGTGAAAATGCTGCTTCTCGACGAGCCGACGGAGGGGCTCGCTCCCGTCATCGTGCAGCGCATCGGCGCGTTGCTGGCGACGTTGAAAAAGCGCGGCATGACGATCCTGCTGGTCGAGCAGAACTTCCGCTTCGCCAGCCGTGTCGCCGATCGTTTCTATCTGATGGAGCACGGCAAGGTGGTGGCAGGGTTCCCGGTCGGCGAGTTGCCGGACCGCATGACGCAGCTCCACGAAGTCCTGGGTGTATGATGGCGCCATGACGATGATCTTCGGCATCCCCGTTCAGGCCTTCCTCGGCCAGTTGCTGGTCGGCCTGATCAACGGCTCGTTCTACGCCATGCTGAGCCTGGGCCTGGCCGTCATATTCGGCTTGCTGCGCGTCATCAATTTCGCCCATGGCGCCCAGTATATGCTCGGCGCCTTCGTCGGCTATCTGCTGCTCACCTATCTCGGCATCGGCTACTGGCCGGCGCTGATCCTTGCGCCGCTGATCGTCGGTGTCTTCGGCATCGTGGTCGAGCGCCTGGCGCTGTCGCGGCTGTACGATCTCGACCCGCTCTACGGGCTGCTCTTCACCTTCGGCCTCGCGCTCGTGCTCGAAGGCATCTTCCGCTACTATTACGGCGTCTCGGGAAACCCCTACGCGGTGCCGCCACTGCTTTCGGGAGGCACCAATCTCGGCTTCATGTTCCTGCCCAACTATCGCGGCTGGGTCGTCGTCGCCTCGCTGATCGTCTGCTTCGGAACCTGGGCGCTGATCGAGAAGACCAGGCTCGGTTCCTACCTGCGCGCCGCAACGGAGAATCCCCGCCTCGTCCAGGCTTTCGGCGTCAACGTGCCCTTGCTGCTGACCCTGACCTACGGCCTCGGCTCCGCGTTGGCTGGGCTTGCCGGAATTCTGGCAGCGCCGATCTATCAGGTGAGCCCGCTTATGGGGTCGGATCTCATCATCGTCGTCTTCGCCGTCGTCGTGGTCGGCGGCATGGGATCGATCCTCGGCGCGATCGTCACCGGCTATATGCTTGGCCTTGCCGAGGGCCTGACCAAGGTCTTCTATCCCGAGGCCTCAAACCTCGTGGTCTTCGTCATCATGGCCATCGTGCTTCTGGTCCGGCCGGCCGGCCTGTTCGGAAGGGACGCCTGACATGTCGGAAGAGACATCTGACATGTCGGAACTGACGCTTCGCGAGACATCGGCCAAAACGTCGGCACGGCTTGAATGGACGCTGGTCGGGCTCGGCATCCTGGCGCTGCTGGTGGCGCCTTTCCTGGTCTATCCGATCTTCCTGATGAAGATGCTGTGCTTTGCGCTGTTTGCCTGTGCGTTCAATCTCCTGCTTGGCTACACCGGGCTGCTGTCGTTCGGCCACGCCACCTTTTTCGGCGGCGCCGCCTACTTCACGGCGCATGCCGTCAAGGTCTGGGGCTGGCCGCCGGAAGCCGGCATTCTGCTCGGCATGGCGGGTGCGGCCCTGCTTGGCTTCGTCATGGGCTTCTTCGCCATTCGCCGGCAAGGCATCTATTTCGCCATGATCACGCTGGCGCTGTCGCAGATGTTCTTCTTCTTCTGCGTGCAGGCGCCGTTCACGCAAGGCGAGGATGGCATCCAAGGTGTGCCGCGCGGCATGCTGCTAGGCGTCCTCGACCTGAACGTCTCGCTGAACATGTATTATTTCGTGCTGGCGGTGTTCCTCGTCGGCGTCTTCGCCATCTGGCGCATCGTCAATTCGCCGTTCGGCATGATCCTGCGCTCGATCCGCGAGAACGAGAACCGCGCCATTTCGCTGGGCTATTCCGTCGCCAACTACAAGCTCGGCGCCTTCGTCATGTCGGCGGCGCTGGCCGGGCTGGCCGGATCGCTCAAGGCGATCGTTTTCCAGTTCGCCACGCTCACCGACGTCACCTGGCAGATGTCGGGCGAGGTGATCCTGATGACGCTTCTGGGCGGCATCGGCACCATGGTCGGGCCGATCATCGGCGCCAGCCTTGTCATCGGCCTGGAAAACACGCTTGCCACTTCCGGCTTTCCGGTGACCATCGCCACTGGCCTGATCTTCATGGTGTGCGTGCTCGTCTTCCGGCGCGGCATCGTCGGCGAATTTTACGCGCGGATTTTCAAGCGGGCGGGAAAGGACTGATCAGCTGCAGGTTGATGGGACGCGGCTTGCGCGTGATGACGCATGCGTCTCCCCAATGAGCACCTGTCCGGATACTTCAGAAAGCTATAGACCTCGATCAAATCGATGCGACTGCTTGCGACCTGGGGCAATTGCGACTCCATCGGAACGGGTGAGCACTGCTTTGGGCAAATCGTGATGCGCGCATTCTTTCGATTGCTTGTCGTTGTAATCGTGGCGTCCGGCGTGACCGGTTGCACCAGTATTTCCTACTACGCGCAATCCGTGCAGGGCCATCTGCGGATCATGACGGCGCGCCAGGATGTCGGAAAACTGATCGAGGATCCGTCGACGCCGAAGGCATTGCGCGCGCGAATGGCATCGGCGAGCGCTATACGACAGTTCGCAACGGATGAACTGGCGCTGCCCGACAACAACAGCTACCGCAGCTATGTCGACATTGGTCGGGACTCGGTGACATGGGCTGTCTTCGCCGCGCCGGCATTTTCGCTGACGCCGCGAACATGGTGTTTTCCTGTTTTCGGCTGTGTTCCCTACCGGGGGTATTTCTCCAGGAAGTCCGCGACTGAAACCGCTGTCGAACTTCAAGGACAGGGCATGGACGTCTATGTGACGGGCATCACGGCATATTCCACGCTTGGCTGGTCGAGCGACCCGCTGCTCAGCACGATGTTCGGCCAGGATGAAACCTATCTCGCAGCGCTGGTGTTCCATGAACTGGCCCACCAGCGCGTCTACGTGCACGACGATTCCGCATTCAACGAGGCGTTCGCTGTCGCCGTCGAAACAACCGGCGTGAAAAAATGGCTGCGCGCGGCTGGCGATACCGCCGCATTGCGCCGTTACGAAGCCGCCCGGAGACGCAAGGCTGAATTTCTTTCGCTGGTGTCGCGGACCCGGGACGAGCTGGCGCAAGTCTATTCCAACGCCGGCACCTCGGAGCAAAAACTGGCCGCGAAGACGGCCGCGATTGAACGGCTGCGGATGCGCTACCGACACATGCGCGACAGGCGCTGGGGCCGATACCGGGGATACGATGCCTGGTTCGCTTCCCCGATCAACAATGCAAAGCTCGCCGCGACGTCCGTCTATAGCGATCGGGTGACCGCGTTTCTGCGCCTGTTCGACTTGTGTTCGGGCGACTATGTCAGGTTCTATGCGTCAGTCCGACGGATTGGCGCACTGGACCAAGCTCACCGCGTCGATGCACTTGCGGCGGCAGATCGCTGTTATTGAGCCGGTCAAAAGGGATGGCCCGAAGCGTCGGGGAACTTGCGTCCGAAACCAACCAAATCGCGCGATTGAGATCGCCCGCGCGGTTCTACTGGTCCGAGAACTTCACGCTCACGCCGCGCTGCCGAAAATAAGCCTGCATCAACTTGCGGCCCGAGCGGTTGTTCTGCGCCAGCTTGGCCGGATCGAACACCGCCTGTTTGATCCCTTCTCGCGTCAGCGCCGCCTTAAGCGCCGCGATATGTGTGTCGATGTCGGCATTGTCCGCCCGGAGCGAGGCATAGATGCTCTCGGTCGCCTCGGCCACGGTCAGTTCGCTCATTGGTGTCGTCCTTTGGTTGGTTGGGCGGCGCTTAGCACAGATTCGCGGTCCGCCGATACCGAGACCGTCAGTACACAGCGCCCGTCGCGAAAGCGAACCGTTCCTTATGGGGCTTCGTAGAGTTCCAGCGGCAATCCATCCGGGTCCCTGAAAAAGGTAAACCGTTGGTCCGTATATGGGTCGATCCGGATAGGCTCGACGGCAACGCCTGCGGCTTCCAGGCGGATAATTACGGGCTCAAGATTAGCCACAGCGAATGCCAGATGTCTCAGGCCTGTAGCCTCTGGGTGGGATGGCCGCATCGCTGGTGCAGGGAAGGAGAACAATTCCAGTTGGGCCGACCCGATCCGCAGATCCGCTTTCCATGACTGCCGCTCCTCCCGATAAACCTCCCGGATCAGATCGAGGCCGAGGAGTTCGACGTAGAACTGTCGCGACCGGTCGTAGTCGGTGCAGATGAGCGCGACGTGGTGAATGGCGTTCAGCATGCTGCTAACCTTGGTCAAGCTGGGATATGAGGCCAAGTTGCTTCAAGGCCTGGATCGTCGCGCGCCACGGCTCTGATTTGCCCTGTCCTTCCACCTCACCGATAACACCCGCGTTCCACCGCCAGCCGCCGCACCAGCGCCAGCACGGCATCGATGGTCGGGGTCGGCTTGTCCGTGAGCCGGCCAAGTTCCTGCACCGCGCTCACCAGCGCGTCGATCTCCATCGGCCTGCCGCGCTCCAGGTCCTGCAGCATCGAGGTCTTGTGTTCGCCGACATCGCCGGCGCCCTTGATGCGCCGGTCGACCGCTATGGGAAAACGCACGCCGAGGCTTTCGCCGATCGCCTGCGCCTCCAGCATCATGGTGCGGGCGAGCGCGCGGGTGCCATCGTCGGCGACAATCGCGGCCAGCGTGCTGCCGGTCAGCGCCGAGATCGGGTTGAAGGAGAGATTGCCCCACAGTTTTACCCAGATTTCGCTGCGGATGTCCTCGCGCACCGGCG
>NZ_RZPQ01000205.1:0-8166 GCF_003999135.1 Mesorhizobium sp. M7A.F.Ca.CA.004.06.1.1
TACGATCACGTGATGATGGTGCTGCCGTTCGAACAGCCGATCCAGGAAAAGCACCAGACCATCCCCGGCGCCCTGGCGCTGCTCGGCCTCGAACCGAAGGACATCGACGTCGTCGTCAATTCGCATTTCCACTTCGATCATTGCGGCGGCAACAAGTATTTTCCGCATGCCAAGAAGATCTGTCACCGGACCGAGGTGCCGCAGGCGTGCGATCCGCAGCCCTTCGAACATCTCGGCTATTCCGATCTGAGCTTTTCGGCGGAGGCTGCCGAAGCGCGTGGCGCGACCGGGCAATTGCTTGCGGGAACGACACGGGCGAACTCGACCTTTGAAGGCATCGATGGCGACGTCGAGCTTGCCAGGGGCGTCCGGCTGATCTCGACGCCCGGCCATTCGATCGGCCATTACAGCCTGCTGGTCGAGTTCCCCAAGCGCAAGCCGATCATGTTCACGATCGACGCGGCCTATACGCAGAAGAGCCTTGAAACGCTGTGCCAGGCGGCCTTCCACATCGACCCGGTGGCGGGCGTCAATTCGATGCGCAAGGTGAAGAAACTTGCCGAGGACCATGGCGCCGAGCTGATGTACTCGCACGACATGGACAACTTCAAGACCTACAGGACCGGCACGCAATTCTACGGCTGACCCCCGCCAATCCGGAGACCAAGACGATGCGTTATCTCGAACATGCCGATCCGGTCATCACCCTGACCGCGGGGCCGGTGAACGCCTATGCCGAAGTGCTGCGCGGCCTCGGGCGCACGGTGCTCTACGACTACGACCCGGCGTTCCAGCTTTTCTACGAAGGTGTGGTCGACAAGGCGCAAAAGGCGATGCGGCTGTCGAACAAGCCGGTCATCCTGCATGGCGAGCCGGTGCTTGGCCTGGAGGCCGCCGCGGCCTCGCTGATCACGCCGGACGATGTCGTGCTCAACCTTGCCTCAGGCGTTTACGGCAAGGGGTTCGGCTATTGGGCGAAGCGTTATTCGCCACATCTGCTCGAGATCGAGGTGCCCTATAACGAGGCGATCGATCCGCAGGAGGTCGAGGCAATGCTGAAGGCGCATCCGGAGATCACCGTCGTTTCCGTCTGCCACCACGACACGCCGTCCGGCACCATCAATCCGATCGACGCCATCGGTGCGCTGGTTTCAGCGCATGGCGGCTATCTCATCGTCGATGCCGTCTCGTCCTTTGGCGGCATGAAGACGCATCCCGGGGATTGCAAGGCCGATATCTATGTCACCGGCCCGAACAAATGCCTGGGCGCGCCTCCCGGCCTGACGATGATGGGTGTCAGCGAGCGGGCCTGGGCCAAGATGAAGGCCAATCCCCTGGCGCCGCGCGCGTCGATGCTGAGCATCGTCGACTGGGAGCATGCGTGGTCGCGGGACAAGCCGTTTCCATTTACGCCGTCGGTCTCGGAGATCAACGGGCTCGATGTCGCGCTCGACCTCTACCTCAATGAGGGACCGGAGGCGGTGTGGGCGCGCCATGCACTCACCGCCAAGGCCATGCGCGCTGGCGTTGCCGCGATGGGCCTGTCGATCTGGGCTGCCAGCGACAGCATCGCGTCGCCGACCACGACCGCTGTCCGCACGCCCGAAGGTTTCGACGAGAAGGCGCTTCGCCAGGCCGCGCGCGCCCGTTACGGCGTGGTGTTTTCGTCGGGGCGCGGCGAGACCTTGGGAAAGCTGACGCGCATCGGCCATATGGGACCGACCGCCCAGCCGATCTATGCGATCGCGGCGCTGACGGCACTGGGCGGCGCCATGAATGCGGCCGGCCAGAAACTGGCGATCGGCAGGGGCATCGACGCGGCGCTGGCCGTGATCGACGCCGACGCCTGAACAGACATCACCACGGATTGAGGGAGCATTTTCATGACTGAACGGCTTGCGGGAAAGACGGCCCTGGTTACAGGCGCCGCGCAGGGTATCGGCAAGGCGATCGCAGCGCGGCTTGCCGCCGACGGGGCAACCGTCATCGTCAGCGACATCAATGCCGAAGGCGCCGGGGCGGCGGCCGCGGCGATAGGCGGAAAGGCGAGGGCGATCGCCGCCGACATTTCCGATCCGGCATCCGTCAAGGCACTCTTCGGAGAAATCCAGGCCCTGACCGGGGGCATCGACATCCTGGTCAACAATGCCAGCATCGTGCCGTTCGTCGCCTGGGACGATGTCGATCTCGACCATTGGCGCAAGATCATCGACGTCAATTTGACCGGCACTTTTATCGTCAGCCGTGCCGGTACGGACCAGATGCGTGCGGCGGGGAAGGCCGGACGGGTAATCAGCATCGCATCCAACACCTTCTTTGCCGGCACGCCGAACATGGCTGCCTATGTCGCGGCCAAGGGTGGCGTCATCGGCTTCACCAGGGCGCTCGCCACCGAGCTTGGCAAATACAACATCACCGCCAATGCGGTGACGCCCGGCCTGATCGAGAGCGACGGCGTCAAGGCGAGCCCGCACAACGAGGCGTTCGGCTTCGTCGAGATGCTTCAGGCGATGAAAGGCAAAGGGCAGCCGGAACATATCGCGGACGTGGTCTCGTTCCTGGCCTCCGACGATGCGCGCTGGATCACCGGCCAGACGCTCAATGTCGACGCCGGGATGGTGCGCCACTAGCCAAAGCGCATCCCAAAAACTGTTACGCATTTCGGAACGACCTGCATCGGGGTTGCTGCAGCGGACGGGCGCGGCCATCAAAGGGAAATCATAGTGGACTTCGGATTCGACACGTCGGTTTTCGACGAGCTGACGATTGCAATGCTGGTCGCCGGCCTGGCCATGACCGGCGTGGCGTCCGGCGTGCTGGCTGGCCTGCTGGGAGTCGGTGGCGGTATCGTCATCGTCCCGGTGCTGTTCTGGGTGCTTAGCCTGTTCCAGTTTTCTCCTGATGTGATCAGCCATCTGGCGGTGGCGACGTCGCTTGCGGTCATTATCCCCACCTCGATCTCATCGATGCGGTCACACAACAGGCGCGGCAACGTTGATCGGCCTCTGCTCAATCTGTGGGGCCCGGCCATTTTCGTCGGTGCCCTCGTCGGTGGCATCATGTCGAAATTCATCCCGGGCGCCGGCTTGCGGCTGGTCTTCGGCGTCGTCGGCCTGCTGGTGGCCGTCAACATGGCGTTGCCGAAGCACCTCGTGATCTCCGATCACCTGCCGAAAAGCGGCTGGATCAACCGCGCGATCGCTGCTGTGATCGGCTTTGTCTCTTCGCTCATGGGGATTGGCGGCGGCACATTGTCGGTGCCGACGCTTTCCAGCTTCTCCTTTCCGGTGCACCGGGCCGTCGGCACATCGTCGGCGCTTGGCCTGCTTATCGCGCTTCCAGCGGTGGCCGGCTTCATCTGGTCGGGTCTCGCAATTGCAGGCAGGCCTCCGCTCAGCCTGGGTTACGTCAGCCTGCCGGCGGTTGCCATCATAGCGCCGGTGAGCTTTCTGTTTGCACCCTTGGGCGCCAAGCTCGCCCACGCGCTCAACCCGCGCTACCTGAAGCTTGCCTTTGCGTTCTTCCTGGCGATCACGGCCGGGCGAATGCTGCTTTCCTGAATCCGGTTCAGCGGCCTACTGCTATTTTTCCCGCATGGCCCGGCGGAAGTTCTGCGTGATCGGCTCGGCGAGATAAGAAAGCACGGTGCGAGCCCCCGTCCGGATCATCGTCTCGCTCGACATGCCGGGCAGCAGCTTGCGGCCCTCCAGCTTGCCGAGTTCGCTTTTGTCGATCACAACTGTCGCCGCGAAATAAGGTGCGCCGCTGCGTTCCTCAACCATGCGGTCAGCCGACACGATCTCCACGACGCCCTCGAGCGGCGGCAGGTTGTAGCGGGCGAAGGCCGGGAAGCTGACGCGCGCGAGCTGTCCGGGTGCGATCGTCTCGACATCCTCCGGCTTGACCATAGCCTCGACCACGAGTTGTTGTCCGAGCGGTACGATCGTCATCAATGTCTCACCGGGTTTCACGACACCGCCCGCGGTATGGACCTTCAAGTCCATGACGATGCCGTCAACCGGCGCGACAACGTTGGTACGGCTAAGCACGTCCCTGGCGGAACGCTCCTGCTGTCCGAGGTCAAACAGCTCCGCCTCGACCTTGCTCAACTCGTCGACGGCCTCGTTCAGGCGCACTGTGTTGAGGTTCAGGATCTGCATGTCGATCTCGGCCATGGCGCTTCCGGCACGGGCGATTGCCGCGACATTGGTGGCGCGCTCGCCCTCGATCTCCCGCTGCTGGCGTCTGAGCGACAAGTTCCGTTCGCGGGTGGTCAGCCCTTTCTTGAGCAGACCCTCAAGGTCTTTGCTTTCACCCTCGATTGCCTCGATCTGCTTGTCTTCCGTGACGATAAGCTGCTCCAGCCCCGTTATCTCTTCCTCGACCTGGTGACGGCGCTGGCCGAGAATTTCCTGCTCGTCCTTCAGATTGTGGTGCTTCGCTGTAAACACGTCACGCTGTGCTGCCACCGCGTCCTTCACGGCGATCGCGGGGTTTGCGAGCAACGCCGGATTGAACTCGATCTCGGTCTTGCCGTCACGCTCGGCCCTGAGACGCGCGGCCAGCGCCTCACGCGTTGCTATCCGGTTCTGGATCAGGTCGAGCTGCGCCTTTGCCTGCGTGTCGTCGAGCCCGACGAGGATCTTGCCCGCCTTGACGATATCCCCGTTGGCGGCGTTCAACTCCGCGATGATGCCGCCCTCGAGGTGCTGGATGAGCTTGCGGTCGCCGGCGACCTTGATCACGCCCGACGCCACCGCAGCGCTGTCCAGCGGCGCCAGGGCCGCCCATCCCCCGGCCACGCCGAAGAACAGGAACATGATCGCGAAGCCGGTGCACGTCACGCCGGTGAGACGGAGGGGTTGCGGCTCCAGGAGAGAGGGCGGCGCGAGGGGCAGCGGCACGACCTTCAATTCGGGGGGGCGGCTCATGCTTCCTTGACCTCTTTGATTTCCTTCACCACTTCAAGGGCTGGCAACTGGGCCGCCTTGGGCAGATGGGCCACCTTGCCGACACGGCTGGCGAGTTCGTTGAAGACATGGTCGCGCGGCCCGAAGAGATCTTGCTGACCCCTGTTGAGGACCAGTATCTTGTCTACCTTGTCCAAAATGCTGGCGCGGTGCGCGATAAGGATAACGGTCGTATTCGTCGCCTTGGCCACGCCGAGAGCGGCAATCAATGCCTCCTCGCCCTCCCTGTCGAGGTTGGAATTGGGTTCGTCGAGGATAAGCAGCGCGGGGTCGCCGTAGAGTGCCCGCGCCAGCCCGATGCGCTGGCGCTGCCCGCCCGACAGTATCGCACCCGCTTCGCCGATTTCGGTGCCGTACGCCTTCGGCAGTCCTTTGATCAGCTCGTGGACTCCCGCCAACTGCGCGGCCTCGACCACCTTGTTGAAGACCGCCGGGTTGAGCATCGCGAAGCGGCAAATGTTTTCGGACACGGTGCCGGCGAAGAGCTCGATGTCCTGCGGCAGATAGCCGACATGACGACCACGGTCTTCCGCCGCCCATTGGGCAACATCCGTTCCGTCCAGCAAGGCGCGCCCCGCGGACGGGCGCCAGGCGCCGGCGAGTATGCGCGCCAGGCTCGTCTTGCCAGCCCCGCTCGGACCGATCAACGCCATCGCTTCACCCGGCTCGAGGCGGAAGTTGATCCCCTTGAGGATGTGCTCGCCACCCTGCCGGGCAAGCACAAGGTTGTCGGCCTCAAACCTGCCTTTCGGACGGGGCAGTGGCAGGACCGGTGTGGCCTCCCGGTGCTGTCCGGCGACCGCGGTGAGGCGCCGGTAAGCGGCACGGGCTCCGACCGTCGCCTTCCAGGTGCCGATCGCTTGCTCGACCGGTGACAATGCGCGGCCCATCAGGATCGAGGCGGAGATCATGATACCGGGCGAGGCCTCGTTGCGAAGAACCAGATAGGCACCGAGGCCGAGTATGGCCATTTGCAGGGCCAGCCGGTGACAACGCGCGATGGCCGCGATGACCCCACCCCGGTTAGCGGCAAGGACTTGTCCTTTGTTCGCCTCGTCCTGCTGTGCCTTCCAGCCTTCCATCAGCGGCTTTAGCATACCCATCGCCTGGACGACCTCGGCGTTGCGGATCGTCGCCTCGGCCTGCACGTATGCCCGCGACTGTGCATTTGCAGCCTCGGTCAATGGTTTGCGTGTGACGTATTCGTTGAGCAACGCCAACGCAAAGAGGACAATCCCGCCGCACAGCGCCAACCAGCCCAGCCAGGGGTGCATGACGAATATGGCGGCGAAAAACAACGGTGCCCAAGGCGCGTCAAGAATCGGGAAGATGCTCGGGCTGGTGAAGAAATTCCGCACTTGATCCAGGTCGCGTAGCGGACGGGCGTTGGCATGACCGGGCGCCGAGGCGGCATATTCCACGGATGCGGTCAGGAGAACCGGTGCCAACCGCGCGTTCATCCACGATCCGACTTTAGCCAGAAGACGCCCGCGCACCACCTCCAGCCCCGCCATTGCCGCGAGTGCCCCTGCCGCCATAAGCGACAGCATCACCAGCGTCTCCAGGCTGTGGCTGGACAACACGCGGTGGTAGACCTGGAGCATATAGAGCGCCCCGGTCAGCATCAGCACGTTGATGCCGCCGCTGAACCAGACAAGCGGCCGGATGGCGCGTCTGGCCTCTTTCATCACCACCTGCAGGGCAGGCGGCTGTTGGTTGGTTCTCATCATCTGGATGACATCTCCGTGCAAGAGATCGCGGGAGGCGCACGGGGGCAGCATCGGCTGCCCCCGTTGGTCAAGTGTCAGGCGACATCAACAAGTATGTGCTGCATGTCTGTCACATCCCCGTCCGCGTCCGCCACCTGGAAGGCGAAGTCGAGGCTGGCTGACGGCGTCTCGGTCACGGTCGTGCTGAAGGCGATGTCCACGATCTTCAGCACGTCGTTGTCAGCGCCGTCGAAGCTCACCAGATCGTTGGTCGCAACGCTGCTGCCGCCGCCAGCTCCGGTCTCCCTGATCAGGTCGATGGCACTGCCGGTGATCCCGTTGCCCGACTGCATGATCTGGACACCCTGCAGCAGGTACTCTTCGCCGGCTGCGTTGTAGTCGTTCTGCTCGATGATCACGAGGCCGTCATTGTTGTCGAGCGTGAACTCCGAGCTGTACGGGGACGGGGCCTGACCCGTCTTGAAGATGTCGGCGTTCTGCACGTACATAGCCCGTGTGATCGAAGTGTCGTCCGCGGTGCCGAAAATGTTGTCGGCACCGTTGTCGGCCAGGTTGAGGATCAGCATCAGGTCCTCGCTGTTGCCGATGCCGTCGAACTCGATGGCCATGCTGCCGGCGAAAGCCGACGTCTGCGGTGTCTGCTGCACCTCGGTTGCGATACCGACATTGTTGTCGAAGAACCGCAACGTGAGCAATTCGCCTTTCTGGATCGTGTCACCGGCGACACCGTTGGTGTTCTGCGTCGCAGACACCCATGTTTCATTGTCGTTGCTCACCATGTCGTGAGCGCCGAAGGCGAATGAGGAGTCAAAGGGGTTGGATGCCCCCTCGCCGTTATTCGTCAATCCGAACGGGTTGGATCTGTTGATCGCGTTGCCGGTGAACTGCACGTAGAAGTCTTCGTCTACATTCTGCGTGGTCCCGTCATCCGCCTGCAATTGTTCCAACACGATCTGCGGGTGGCCCGTATTGCTCGTGGGCTGCTTGGACAAGAGTTCACTGGTGTGGATAAGGTCGAAGCTGAAGCCTTCGAGCGGATCGGTCAGGGTGATGGTGTAAGTGCCGGCACCCTTGTCGAAGAGGAGGGTGCCGCCCGCCGTGCCCGGCTGGACGAGATCCGCTGGGTCCTTGTCGTAGGTGAAGCTGAAGTCGAACGTCGCGAAATCGGAGTCCTCCGACGCGAGCGTGACGTCCGAGGTGATGAGATTGCCCCCGCCGCCGCCGGCGATCGAGCCGGTGAGTGCGATCTGGATGCCATTAAGCGGGTCGCCATCCTGGTCGACGAAGTCAGAGTGCGTGGCATCGTAGAACGCGTCCGGGCGAGCATCCGCGCCGATGTCGTACCCGAAGGCTCCGGTGGCGGACGCATTGGCCGCATTAGCCAGGGTTTCGTGGGTACCATCGCTACCACCACCGGAGGCATCACCGTCGAACGGCACCGTGATCGTCGGCCCGTCATCCTCGAA
>NZ_RZPQ01000206.1:0-8157 GCF_003999135.1 Mesorhizobium sp. M7A.F.Ca.CA.004.06.1.1
AGATGATGGTGTCATCGAGAACCGGAGCGGAGCGTACATATAGTACGTGAGCACCGGAAGCGCAGGTGACGCCTTCAGATGGCCGCAGGAGTAGAGTTTCCAAACGGGCTCGCTAATTAATCAAGCCGGCGTGCTTCATAGCCGCATCGATCTTGTCGGCAGTCGACTGTTCGATCGTCACCAGCGGCGAGCGCAGCACGTTTTCGACCTTGCCTAGCTTCGACAGCGCATATTTGGCGCCGGAAACGCCAGGCTCGATGAAGATCGCCTTGTGCAGCGGCAGCAGGCGATCCTGCAGATCCAGCGCCCTGACGCTGTCGCCGGCAAGCGTTGCCTCCTGGAATTCGGCGCAGAGCCGCGGCGCGACGTTCGACGTCACCGAAATACAGCCGACGCCGCCATGGGCGTTGAAGCCGAGCGCCGAAGCGTCCTCGCCCGAAAGCTGGATGAAATCCTTGCCGCACGTGGCGCGCTGCTCGGAGACCCGTTCGACCTTGCCGGTGGCATCCTTGACGCCGACAATATTCTTGAAGTCGTGCGCGAGCCGGCCCATCGTCTCCGGCATCATGTCGATGACCGAGCGCGGCGGGATATTGTAGATGATGATCGGCAGCTTGGTCGCCTTGGCGACCGCCGCGAAATGCTCGTAAAGACCGCGCTGTGTCGGCCTGTTGTAGTAGGGTGTGACGACGAGGGCGGCATCGGCGCCGGCCTTCTCGGCATACTGCACGAGGCCGACTGCTTCCTCGGTGTTGTTGGAGCCGGCGCCGGCGACGACCGGAACGCGGCCCTTGGCCACCTCGATACACACCTTGACGACCTGGCGGTGCTCGTCATGCGACAGCGTCGGCGACTCGCCGGTGGTGCCGACCGGCACCAGGCCCGTCGTGCCCTCTGAGAGTTGCCATTCGACGAACGCGCGAAAGGCTTTCTCGTCGAAACGCCCGCTCTTTTCGAACGGTGTCACGAGCGCAGTAAGCGAGCCTCTCAGCATATCGTCCAACTCCTTGGGACTTGTTTGTTCATGCATGCCGTTGCCCCAAAACCGGTATTCACTTTGGGGCGACATGCATCGGTGCTTTATCGTGCGCGCCTTCTAGCCGAAAGCGAAGCGGCGCACCATAGTCTCGACATGGTTGCGCGGCAAGCATTGCCATGGTGCCAGCAAGCGCAATTCGAACGGCCTCGCTAACCCTTTGTTTACGAGCTCTTCACGACCTAAGTTTAGGCTTCGAGGCATCTTCGCCTGCTTGGGGAATGCCAGGACAAGGAAAGACTTAAGGATCATGCCGGGCGGTCGGTCTCATATTCTCGCGCTGCTTGGCGCCACGCTCGCGCTGATGCCGGGCATGGCGATCAGCGGTAGCGTGGACGTACGGGTCACCTCAGCCATTCCGATGCCAGGCGCGGCAATTGCGCTGCCAGACCTGCAGGATAGGACGCGACAGGCGCCCTTGCCTGACGTCGCCCCCCTGAAAAGCGGGCTGGATGCGTTGGCGGCGGGCGATAGTCCCCGCGCTCGTGGAGTGCGCAATGCCCTTCCGGCTCAGTCGCTCGACCAGCATATCCTTGCCTGGGCGATCGCGCTTTATGGCGGCGACAAGGTTCCGAGCGGCGATATCACTGCTGCGGCCAAGATGCTGCCCAATTGGCCGGGCACCGTCGCCCTGCGCAGGAACAGCGAGCGCGCACTCTATCGCGAGAACCCTGCCCCCGACATCGTTATCAGGGCGTTCGACGGCAGCCAGCCGCAGACATTCGAAGGTGTGATGGTTCTTGCCCGCGCCTATGTGGCGTCAGGCAATATCAAGGCGGCACGTTCGGTGCTGTCGCCCTTCTGGCGCACCGCGATCCTGGAGGCCAGGGACGAGGCGGCGCTGATCAAGGAATTCGGCAGCTTGATCCCGGCCACCGACCACCGTTTTCGCATGGAGCGCATGTTCTATGCCGACCGCGCGAATTCCGCCTTGCGCGTCGCCGGCCTGGCCGGCGCCCAGCAACTCGCCGAGGCCTGGGCGGCGGCCGACAAAGGCGACAAGAACGCGCCCAAGCTGCTGAAGGCCGTGCCGGCAATGCAACGTTCGGCCGGCTACTTCTTCGCGCAGGCCGAATATCTGCGCAAGCAGGAGGATTTTGCCGGGGCCGCCGCCATTGTGATGCAGGCGCCGACCGATCGCGACGCTCTCGTCGATCCGGATGCCTGGTGGGTCGAGCGCCGGGTGTTGTCGCGCGAACTGGTAGACCAGGGCGACATGAAGACCGCGTACAAGATCGTCGCCACACACGCCGCCGAAAGTGCCGCCAATGCGGGAGACGCCGAATTCCATGCTGGCTGGTATGCGCTGCGCGGCCTGAACGACCCAAAAACCGCGGCCAGTCATTTCGCTCGCATCGCGGACCTCGCCCAGGGGCCGATGACGCTGTCGCGCGCCTATTACTGGCTCGGCCGTGCCGCGGAAGTCGGTGGTCCGGGCAATGCAAAGGACTATTTTGCGCGCGCCGCTGCCTATGGCACGACATTCTACGGTCAGCTTGCCGCCGAACGCGTGGGCCGGCAGGCGCTGAACATCGCCTACCCCTCGCCAAGTGCAGCCGACCGGCAGAATTTTGCCGGCCGCGAGGCCGTCAGCGCCATCAAGCGGCTGCAGGAGGCGGGCTACGACCGCTATGCCGAGACGCTCTATCGCGACCTTGCCGGGCAGTTGACCAGTCCGGGCGAACTGGCGCTGCTGGCTGTCCTTGCGGAAAAGCAAGGGAACCATTTCATGGCGCTGAAAATCGGCAAGATCGCCGGGGCGCGTGGCATCGATGTCGGCGCATTGTCGCATCCGCTCGGCGTCATTCCCGATTCGGCCGACATTTCCGGCTCGGGCAAGGCCCTGGCCTATGCGATCGCCCGTCAGGAAAGCGAATTCAACATCGGCGCCGTGTCCAGCGCCGGCGCGCGCGGGCTGCTGCAGCTGATGCCGGGAACCGCAAGGCAACTGGCGAAGAAGGCCGGGCTGCAGTTTTCGCAAACACGGCTGACCACCGATGCCGGCTACAATGCGACGCTTGGCTCAGCCTTCCTCGGCGAACAGCTCGATCGCTTCAACGGCTCCTACGTGCTGACCTTCGCCGGCTACAATGCCGGCCCCAACCGAGCCAGCCAGTGGGTGGCCAGATATGGCGACCCGCGCGGCAAGGACATCGACGCGGTCGTCGACTGGATCGAGCGGATTCCCTACACGGAAACAAGGAGTTACGTTCAGCGCGTGATGGAGAATTACGAGGTCTACAAGATGCGTATTTCGGGCAAATACGACATTGTCGGGGATCTGGTGAACGGGCGGAGTTGAGGGGATAAGGACAGGCAAGCCAAAGGCTGGCGCTCTACGGCGCCCCCCTCTGTCCTGCCGGACATCTCCCCCTCAAGGGGGGAGATTGGATGTCACCTCGGCTTTCGCCAATTGTCAGCGTCAAAGAAATCGCGCCGCCAATGAAGCCACTGATCTCCCTCCTTGAGGGGGAGATGTCCGGCAGGACAGAGGGGGGCGCTGTCACTCCAACGTCTCCAAGATGGCATCCTTCTATTTGACCATCCCTACCCTCGCCTGTAGCAGTCGGGATGATCCGGTCAGGGGAACCCCTTTCAAATGTCAAACGACCCAGGCTTCTCCGACTTCTTCTACAGCGCACCGGATGGGCTGAAGCTCCATGCTCGCATCTACGGTGAGGCCAATAGCGGATCCTGGCCGGTTGTCTGCCTGCCTGGCCTGACCCGCAACGCCAGGGATTTTCACGAGCTGGCGCTCTATCTGTCGACGCATGCGGCAACTCCGCGCAAGGTAATCGCCTTCGACTACCGTGGGCGCGGGCAGTCAGCCTATGATCCCGACGCCAAAAACTACAATGTCGGCGTGGAGGCTGGCGACATCCTAGCCGGGCTGACGGCGTTGAACATCGGAGAAGCGGCCTTCATCGGCACCTCGCGCGGCGGGCTGATCATCCATGTGCTCGGGATGATGCGGCCATCGGTCCTGAAAGCCATTGTTTTCAACGACATCGGACCGCTGATCGAGACGGCCGGACTTGCCCATATCCAGTCCTATCTCGAGCGCGACCCGGCACCGAAAACCCGCCCAAAGGCAATTGCCGCCCAGCGCAGCGTGCATGGCGAAGACTTCTCCGCCCTTGCCGGCGCCGACTGGGACCGGATGATATGGGCTCTCTACCGCGAAACGGATGATGGGCTGATGCCGGATTTCGATCCGAAGCTGGTGGATACCGTGGCGAGCCTCGATCTGACGCAGAAGCTGCCTGATCTATGGCCTCAATTCGAGGCGTTGGCCGCCATCCCGTTGCTCGCCATACGTGGTGCCAATTCGAGATTGCTGTCCATAGACACGCTCAACCAGATGAGAGAGCGCCATTCCATGATGGAGACGATCACTGTCGAGGGCCAGGGCCATGCGCCATTCCTCGAGACCGGCAGCCTACCGGGCGACATAGCCGCTTTTCTCGACCAAGCCGAGCGGAAGAATATCCCGAAGTAAATCCCATGACCAAACAAGGTCACGGGATAGCTATGATAGTATAGGTGGAGATTCTTTAGCCTACTTGGCCTTTGAACTTTTCCGAGCCGCTTTCGGCGACTCCTTTGCGGCGGCGGCTGCCTCATCCTTCTTTTTCCGCTCTGCCGTCGGCGACGAAGGCGTCGTCACGGGCGAAGAAAACACGGAGCCTTCAGCGCGATTGCCGCCCGGCTGAGTCGATCGAGGTGTTTCCAGCACGATGACACAGCCATCGAGATCGTTGGTGGCCAGATGCGCGTAGCGCATGGTCATCGACAACGTCTGGTGGCCGAGCCACATCTGCACGCGCCTGATGTCGATGCCGCCCTGGACAAGGCGCGAGGCGCAGGTATGGCGCAGTATGTGCGGCACCACCTGGTCGTCTGCGCCAAGTCCGACTTCGGCCTTCGCGTCGTTCCAGATGGCACGAAACTGTGCCTGGCTAAGCTTTGTGAACGGTCCCTTGGGCCGACGGCCTTCGGTGGGCGGCAGTTTGATGACCTCCTTGACCCGCTCGGTCATCGGAATGGTGCGGCTGCGGCCGGATTTGGTGATCCAAAAGGAGACGCGATGCTCCTGGATATCGTTCCAGATCAGCCCAAGCGCCTCGCCGAGACGGCATCCGGTGTCGACCAGGAAGACGGAAAGCCTGTAGGCATCCTCGCTGCGGCTCTTGATGGCGGCGAACAGGCGCGCCTCTTCGTCCCTTTCGAGGAAGCGAATCCGACCCGCCCGCTCCTTCTGGCGGCGGAACTCGGGCAGGCTGTGGATATCTCCCATCTTGTGAGCCTTGCGCAGCAGTTTGCTGAGGGCAGCCATCTTTCGATTGATGGTTGCGTTGCTGTTGCCGCGCTGGCGCAAGGTGCCGATAAGGTTGTCCAGGGTACTTTGGTCAAAGGCGCTGAAACGCTCCCCAAGGAGGATCTCGTCTATTTCGCCGATGAACGAGCTGACATTATACTTATGCCGCCCATCATCCCATAATATGTCCCGATATGCTGAAAAAAGATCTCCGACCCGATGCGACTTTACTTCTCTAATCTTATTGTAGGTGTATCGAATCTTCGGACTTTGAGAAGAAAACATCGAAAAATGATCAGAGGACTCGCCCTCTTGAATCGCTTCGTTCGTCATCATTTGCCACACCCCCGAGTGGGATAGGTCAGCCCTACCCGCTTGGAAGCGTCCTTTCAAGAGATTTTAATCACGCAGTTGTGATTTCATCCGCCCATCAGCGGATCCCACGAAACCACTCCACGGATTTATTCAGCTACCGTTACCCCCATCCTTCTGTTTGCCTTGATCCAGTCGCGAAAACAAAAACAGCCCGGGCGTTGTGCGCCCGGGCTGGATTTCACCTGTAAGGAACCAGCCCTTAGAACGAGCGCTGGAAGCGGAGGATACCGCCGATGTTGCTTTCCTTGTCGGCGCTGGTCCAGTTGGACGCAGGGTAGCTGCCGGCATTGAGGTAGTCGACTTCGGCCGTGATCGTGAAGCCTGGAACCACGTCGTAAGCGATGTTCGCCGCGATGCCGAGGTTTTCGTCTTCATCATACGACACCTGGGCGTTGAACGAGGTCTTCTCGTTGAACTTGTAGGTGCCACCGCCCCAGACTGCCCAGTTGCCGCCCCAGAGCTTGTACATGCCGCGGCCACCGGCCGGGAGAGCATAAGTGCCGTCATTGTAGTTGTCGTCGGTGCCGTAGCCACCCATGATGAACAGCGAGAGTTCGTTCGAAACGTTCACATCCAGGCGAACCTTGCCGGCCACTTCTTCGTAGTTGCTGTCATAAGCGACGACACCGGTGATGGCGCCCCAGCCCTGCGTGTACTTCACGCCGCCGACGACATGCGGAACATAGCTGTCGATCGTGAAGTCGCCATAGCCTTCTTCGAGCGAGACGACGGCCGAGAAGCCGTTGCCGGCATCGAAGTAGTACTGGACGACATTGGTGTCGAAGCCGCCGTAGGGGACCAGCGTATCCTGGATGACGTTGCCGGCATAGCCGACGAACGTGTCGAAGGCCGATTCGTCTTTACCGACACGGAGACCACCGAGCTGGATCCAGGCGAAGTTCAGCGAGACGCCCTTGTTGTAGGCGTTGCCAGAGTAGGTGTCGTCGCTAAATCTCGTGTTGCCGAAGTTGAAGCGGGTTTCGGTGTAGGTCTTCAACGTGCCGAGCTCGGTTTCCTGGCCGGTCCAGGTCTTCAGCGTGAAGCGGGTATTCTTCAGCCAGGTATCGTTGACTTCACCGTCTTCTTTGTCCCGGGCCCAGGCACCATCGAACGAACCGAGGTCGCCACCGCCGATGTCGTAACGGATATAGCCGCCGATGCGCAGGCAGGTTTCGGTGCCGGGGATGTAGAAGTAGCCAGCGCCGTAGACGTCGCAGATCTTGACGTATTCAGCGGGTTCCGGCTCGGCGACGACGACGGCGTCGGCGGCGCGCGCACCGGAAACTGCGATCAGGGCCGCAGCGGAGCCGAGGAGAAGGCTCTTGATGTTCATTTTCTGACCTCCAGTCAAAAGTTAAAAAACGGGTCTGGGTATTCTTTGCTGAAGGACAGCGTTCCCTGCCCCATCCCCACTACCGAAAAAGATGCGCACCGCGCCGCTCCTTCGAAATCGACATTACCCATGAGGCGGCGGCGTTCAACCACGATCGTACCGGCGAAAGGGCTGCCTGGCTGCTATCCCCCGGCGTTGTTGCACAAATGACACGATTTGGCCTCACTCAGAAAGCTCTCGTTAACCATCAGGCCCGCCGCAACCCCTTGTTTGCCGCCGAATCCGGCGAAGGGCCGTCGGAATCATGGCAAGCTCCCGAGTCGCTGGCCAGGAAACAACCGCAGAACCGCCTCATCCATGGAAGGCCACGGTTCAGTGCATCTTATTTTCCATATAATGATGCGGGCTTGTTGATTGTGCCGGCGCTTTTCTTTATCCACCGGCGCAACGGAGAGGTGGCCGAGTGGTCGAAGGCGCTCCCCTGCTAAGGGAGTAGAGGTCAAAAGCTTCTCGTGGGTTCGAATCCCATCCTCTCCGCCATCCTGCTTCGCGCTGCGAGCTTCGCAGGACAAGTCCCGACCTCCGCGCGAAGCAAGATGCCTCCGAAGCCGTAGCGAAGGAGGGCTCAAGCGCCTGAATTTCTTGCAAAAAAGGGTTGGCAGCTGCCCTTCGGCCAAGCAGGATACCCTCTCGCATCGGCAAGGAGGAGCTGGCTCATGTGGTGTGTGTATCTTCTCAAGAGCGAGGTTGCGGAAGGCGGGCGTTATGTTGGCATGATGTCGGACCTGAAACGACGGCTTGCCGAGCACAATTCGGGAAAATCCAGCCATGCGTCCAAATTCCTGCCATGGCGGATCGTCACCCATATGGCCTTCTCGAATCGGGCCAAGGCAGCTTCATTCGAGCGTTATCTCAAATCCGGTTCAGGGCACGCTTTCGCCAACAAACGCTTTTGGTGACGGCCGCAGGCCTACCGAAAAATCCCACGGTCGTCCAAAAAAAGGTAGCGATAACAGCTCGTTACTCCGATGAAGCGGGGGGCGGCTCCCGTAATTTTATTCGATTCTGACTGGAGGTCAGAAAATGAACATCAAG
>NZ_RZPQ01000207.1:0-8153 GCF_003999135.1 Mesorhizobium sp. M7A.F.Ca.CA.004.06.1.1
GATCACGTCTGCGCTATAAACATTTGATTCTTATATATAAAAGGGCCGCCTCTCAGGGCGGCCTTTTTCATTGATTGGGTGCCGCGGCGTTTTTCACGGGACGGGCGGCTGGACGGATCGGCCGGCTTTGCGCATGGTCGGCGGAAAGCCTGGAACCGGACCATGGAAGTCGCCGTCTTCATTCTAGTCGTGCTCGTCTTCGTGGCGCTTTCCGGCGCTCTGGTTCGCCTGGTACGGGTGCCGTTGCCGGTGCTGCAGATTGCGATCGGTGCCGCGCTTGCGTGGCCGGTGCGCGGCATCCATGTCGAGATCAATCCGGAACTGTTTCTGCTGGTGTTCATTCCGCCGCTGCTGTTCGGCGATGCCTATGGCGCACCGAAGCGTGAACTGATGGCGCTGCGCGGACCGATCCTGGATCTGGCCATAGGGCTGGTCTTCTTCACCATCGTCGGTTTCGGCTACGCCTTGCATTGGCTGGTGCCGAGCATCCCTCTGGTGGTCGCTTTTGCGCTTGCCGCGGTGCTGTCGCCGACCGACGCGGTGGCGGTGTCCTCGATCGTCGACAGAAATGTCGTCCCGGCGCGGCTGATGCACATTCTGGAAGGCGAGTCGCTGCTCAACGATGCGTCGGGGCTGGTCATGTTCCGCTTTGCCGTCGCGGCGGTGCTGACCGGCAGCTTTTCCCTTGCGGCGGCTTCGCTCAGTTTTCTCTATGCCGTGGCGATGGGCATCCTGATCGGCGTGGCGGCGCTGTTCGTTGCCGCCAAGCTGCTGCAACTGCTCAACCGGATCGGCGGCGTGCCGGCCGAGGCGCAGGTGCTGGTGATGGTCCTGCTGCCCTTCATAGCCTATCTCGGCGCCGAGCATGTCGGAGCTTCCGGCATCCTGGCGGCTGTTACCGCCGGCCTGCTCACCGGCGGCTCCGGCGTGTTTCGCTTCCTCGGCGTCTCGGCGCGCATGCAGACGATTTCGCTGTGGACGACGCTTTCCTTCGTTTTCAACGGTGCTCTCTTCATCGTGCTTGGGCTCCAACTTCCCGACATCATCCGCCATGTGCCGCCGGAGCTCATGAGCCTGCACCCGATCGTCCAGCCGATCGCGACCGTCATCGCGCTGACGCTGTGCCTGATCGCGTTGCGCTTCCTGTGGATCTGGGTGGGCGATATCGCCGCCGGCATCGCTGCGCGTCTGGGCAAGCGCAAAGTGGAGCCGTTCGGGCTGCGCGTGCGGCTCGCCGGTTCGGTGGCCGGTGTGCGCGGCGCCATTACGCTGGCCGGCATCCTGTCACTGCCGCTCGCCATGCCGGACGGCTCGCCGTTTCCGGCGCGCGACCTGGTCATTTTCCTGGCCGCCGGCGTCATTATCTGCTCGCTGGTCATCGCCAGCCTCGCTCTGCCGACGATCGCCAGGGGGCTGGTCGAGCCCGGTGAGGATGCCGGCGCCGCCGAGGAGCGCCTGGCGCGCGTGGGCGCCGCCAAGGCGGCGATCGCGCGCATCGAGAGCATTGCCGGAGCCGCTGATGATGAGGGGGGCGAGGTGCCCGGCGCCAGGCTTGCCGCTGCTGATAACATTGTCGCCGGCTACCGGCGCCGCATCGCCGCCTCGGACGAAGCCGATGAGGCCCGCGCTGAGGCGCGCGAAGCCGGAAGGCTGGAACTCGAATTGAGATCTGCCGGCATCGAAGCCGAGCGCGAGGCCGTGCGCGCCATGTTTCGCAGCGGCGAGATCAACGACCATACGTCGCAGGCGCTGTTTGCCGAAATCACGCTTACCGAGGCACTGCTGAAAGGTCGCAAGGCGAGGAAATAGCGACCCGCGGGCCTGGCTGGCGCAATCCGGCCAGCAAATTTCGCGTGGCAAACGTGGCGGGGCGAAAACAACTGTGTTAATGGCGCGGCAAATGCAAGTCGCCCAAAATTGTGCAGCGGTTTTGGGACAACGGCTTGCATAAATTAAAATTGCCCCCGAACCTTGAGGATTTCAGGCCATGGCAACAGCAGCGGCAGTGTCGAACAAGTTCGAATCCTTCTTCGAAACCACGCTGGCCGACGCCGATCCGGAGATTTTCGGGGCCATCCGCAACGAACTCGGCCGCCAGCGCCACGAGATCGAACTGATCGCCTCGGAAAACATTGTTTCCCGCGCCGTGCTTGAAGCGCAGGGCTCGATCATGACCAACAAATATGCCGAGGGCTATCCCGGCAAGCGCTATTATGGCGGCTGCCAGTTCGTCGACGTGGCCGAGGAACTGGCCATCGAGCGCGCCAAGAAGCTGTTCGGCTGCAACTTCGCCAACGTCCAGCCGAATTCCGGCAGCCAGATGAACCAGGCGGTGTTCCTGGCGCTTTTGCAGCCGGGCGACACGTTCATGGGCCTCGACCTCAATTCCGGCGGCCATCTGACCCACGGTTCGCCGGTCAACATGAGCGGCAAATGGTTCAAGGTCGTCTCCTATGGCGTGCGCCAGGACGACCATCTGCTCGACATGGATGCCATCGAGAAGACCGCGCATGAGACCAAGCCGAAGCTGATCCTGGCCGGCGGCACCGCCTATTCGCGCGTCTGGGACTGGAAGCGGTTTCGCGAGATCGCCGACGCGGTCGGCGCTTATCTGATGGTCGACATGGCGCACATCGCCGGCCTGGTCGCCGGCGGCGTGCATCCGTCGCCGCTGCCGCACGCCCATGTCGTGACCACCACGACGCACAAGTCGCTGCGCGGCCCGCGCGGCGGCATGATCCTGTGCAATGACGAGGACATCGCCAAGAAGATGAATTCGGCGGTGTTCCCCGGCCTGCAGGGCGGTCCGCTGATGCATGTCATCGCTGCCAAGGCTGTCGCTTTCGGCGAAGCGCTGAAGCCGAGTTTCAAGGTCTATGCCGAGAGCGTTGCCGCCAACGCCAAGGCGCTGGCCTCCAGCCTCAAGGAGACTGGTCTCGACATCGTCTCCGGCGGCACCGACAACCATCTCATGCTGGTGGACCTCAGGCCCAAGAACGCCACCGGCAAGCGCGCCGAGGCGGCGCTCGGCCGCGCCAACATCACCTGCAACAAGAACGGCATTCCGTTCGACCCGGAAAAGCCTTTCGTCACCTCGGGCGTGCGTCTCGGCACCCCGGCCGGCACCACGCGCGGCTTCGGCCAGGCCGAATTCCGCGAGATCGGCAAGCTGATCGCCGAAGTGCTGGACGGTCTCAAGGTTGCGAATTCCGACGAGGGCAATGCCGCTGTCGAAGCTGCGGTCAAGGCCAAGGTCGTGGCGCTGACCGATCGCTTCCCGCTCTATCCCTATCTCGGCTGACGCGATAGGAAGGCTTACCGCCTGCTGCAACGACAAGCGTCGTTTCAGCAGGCCGGGGCGACCGGCAGGAGCCTTGATGATGCGACCATTTCGTTTCGCCGACCTTGGTGCCGTTGGCGCTCTGGCCGCTTTGATCGCCGTGCCTTTCCCCGCCGCCTTGGCGAAAACCGCCTCTGCTCAACCAGCGCCTGCGCAACCCGCACCTCAGGCCGAGCCGGCGGCGCCCGCCCAGGTGGCACCCAAGCTCGAAACGTTCGGCAGATGGTCGACCCTGGTCGACGAGGTCGACACCGGTGAGGATCTGCGCAAGACCTGCGCTGCCTCGACCGCCTTTATCGGCGCGGGCGGCGTGCCCGGTACCTTGACGCTCGTCATCACGAACGGCGATGCACTGCCGCCGGATGCCTACCCCTCCATAACCATCGCCGTCGACAACAAGGGTCTGCCGGCCGGCAAGTCGATTGCCGCCACCATCGGCGACGACAAGGGCCGTGTCGCCGCCAAACTCCATTCCGATGGCGCCGTCAACGGCCGGCTCAGCTGGACCGTGGACAATCAGGCCAAGATCAGCCTGGCGCTCTTGCGCGCCATGCGCCGGGCATCGGTGCTTGATGTCTCCTTTGGCGACGCGCCTGTTGGAAGCATATCCATGGACGGCTTCACCAAGGCCTATCGCAGCCTCGGTGCATCGTGCGGATTCCCGACCGCCGACGTAGCTCCCTGAAGACATCGGTACGCGGTGCGGCTGCCTGGCGAGGCTGGCAATCCTGCTTGCGCCTCGCTATCTCTGAAGGGCGTGGGGCTGTTGGCGACACTTTGCCATCGCTGCAAAAACCTCTAAGCCTTTCGCTTCACCAGATTCGCCAACCAAAGGCTTCTCCATGCGCTGTCCCTATTGCCAGTCAGAAGATACGCAGGTGAAGGATTCGCGCCCCGCAGAGGATGGCGCGGCGATCCGCAGGCGGCGTGTCTGCCCCGATTGCGGCGGTCGCTTCACCACCTTCGAGCGCGTGCAGTTGCGCGACCTCGTCGTGGTCAAGAAATCGGGCCGCAAAGTGCCCTTCGACCGCGACAAGCTGCTGCGTTCGGTGGAGATCGCCGTGCGCAAGCGCAATGTCGATCCCGAGCGCATCGACCGCGCGGTGACCGGCATCGTGCGCCAGCTCGAAAGTTCCGGCGAGACGGAGGTTGCTTCGGGAGAAGTCGGCCGGCTGGTCATGGAAGCGCTGAAGTCGCTCGACGATGTCGCCTATGTCCGCTTTGCCTCGGTCTACCGCAATTTTCGCGAGGCCAAGGATTTCCATGAATTGCTGGGCGAGCTCAAGGGCGACGAAATCAAGGGTGAAGAGGAAGCCAGCTGAGCATGACTGCAAGCGAACAGGCCGCCCTTGATCGCCGCTTCATGGCGGCGGCACTCAGACTGTCGCGAAAAAATTCGGGGCGCACCGCGACCAACCCGTCCGTCGGCACGCTGATCGTACGCGATGACGGCAACGGTCCGATGATCGTCGGCACCGGCGTCACCGCTGTCGGCGGCCGCCCGCATGCCGAGACCGAGGCCCTGGCCGAGGCCGGCGAGCTCGCGCGCGGCGCCACCGCTTACGTCACGCTGGAGCCTTGCGCCCATCACGGCCGCACGCCGCCTTGCGCCAATGCGCTGGTCAATGCCGGTGTCGCGCGCGTCGTCGGTGCGGCCAGCGATCCCGATTCGCGCGTGTCCGGCAAGGGCTACGCGATCCTGCGTGCCGCCGGTGTCGAGGTGGTCGAGAAGGTGTTGGCCGAGCAAGCCTCCGAGCAGATGGCCGGCTATTTGATTCGTTCGTTGAGAAAACGCCCGGAAGTGATTCTCAAGCTTGCGCTTTCCAGCGACGGCAAGATCGGCAGGGAAGGCGGTGGGCAGGTGTCGATCACCGGAGATATCGCGCGCCGCGAAGTGTATCTGATGCGCGCCGAGGCGGATGGCATACTGGTTGGTATCGGCACGGCCCTTGAGGACGATCCGGCCCTGACGGTGCGTTTGCCGGGGCTGGAGAACCGTTCGCCTGCCCGCATCGTGCTCGACCGCCAGATCCGGTTGCCGGAGGCCTCGAAGCTGGTTTCGGGCGTCGACCGGGTGCCGCTCTATATCGCCGCCTGCCTGGAGGCCGATCCGCTGCGGCGCGCAGCACTCGAACGCGCCGGCGTCCGCTTCATCGGCACCGAGACCCATGAAGGCGGCGTCGCGCTGCCGGAACTGCTCGAGGATCTGGCCGCGCTCGGCATGGCCAGCGTGCTGGTCGAGGGCGGCGCCAAGGTGGCGAGCGCTTTCCTGGCCGACGAACTGGTCGACCGCATCGTGCTGTTCCAGGGACCGGAAGCGATCGGCGATGACGGCATTGCATCGCCTGTTGACGCTGACCATATCCCGGCAGGTTTTCGCAAGCTGCGCGAGATGCGCTTTGGCGAAGACAGTTACGCCGAGTGGATAAGAGATTTTTAGGGATCAACACCGATGTTCACCGGAATTGTCACCGATGTCGGCACTGTCGCTTCCGTCAAACCGCTCAGGCAAGGGGTGGGTTTGCGCATCGACACAGCCTATGACCCGCGGACCATTGCCATCGGTGCCTCAATCTCCTGCGGCGGCGTCTGCCTGACGGTTACGGCCTTGCCCGACAGCGGCTCGAATGCGCGCTGGTTCGAGGTTGAAGCATGGGAGGAAGCCTTGCGGCTGACCACGGCCTCGGGCTGGAAATCCGGCACCAAGGTCAATCTGGAGCGGGCGCTGAAGATCGGCGACGAACTCGGCGGCCACATCGTTTCGGGCCATGTCGACGGCATGGCCGAGATCGTCGAGCGCAAGGATGAGGGCGACGCCGTGCGCTTCACGCTGGAGGCGCCGCGCGACCTGGCGAAGTTCATTGCGCCAAAAGGCTCGGTCGCGCTCGACGGCACCTCGCTCACCGTCAACAAGCTCGAAGGCACGCGCTTCGACGTGCTTTTGATCCACCATTCGCTGACCGTGACCACCTGGGGTGAGCGCAAAGTCGGCGACCGCGTCAATCTCGAGATCGACACCATGGCCCGCTACGCGGCGCGGCTGGTGGAGGCGACGAAAGAGGGGCTGTGATGACCAAGGACAGGGTGAATTCCACGCAGGAAGACAAGTTGATGCGTGAGGAGCGGGCCGATGTGAACACCGAAGGGCACTCGCAGCTCGATCTGTCTGTCAACGACAGCAGAGTCTTCGTTGAAGCCTTGATCAATCCACGATCGGTGAACGATCGTCTGCGCGATACGGTGCGTCGCTACCGTCACGTTACAGGCTCCTGAATACTGGAAACCCAACAAGTTCTGCCGACCGTCGGCGTCGTGGACAATCTTCCGCTTGCGATGAACCCGGCTTCGGCCTAAGTCACCGGCAACTCCCCGGAGACTTTTATGGCTGGCACATCCCAACACGGCAAAGCCTTCATTCGTCCGAAGGCGAAGGCGCATCTGCTCATTGTCGAAGCGCGCTTTCACGACGACCTTGCCGACGCGCTGCTCGACGGCGCGACAAGCGCGCTCGATGAAGCGGGCGCGACTTACGATGTCGTCACCGTTCCAGGTTCGCTCGAGATCCCCGCAGTGATCTCCTTTGCACTGGACGGCGCGACGGGAGGCGGCACACATTATGACGGCTTTGTCGCGCTCGGCACCGTCGTCCGCGGCGACACCTATCATTTCGACATTGTCGCCAATGAATCCAGCCGCGCGCTCATGGATTTGAGCGTGCAGGACTCGGTCTGCATCGGCAATGGCATCCTCACCACCGAGAATGACGCCCAGGCCTGGACTCGCGCCAAACGCTCGGAAGGCGACAAGGGCGGCTTTGCCGCGCGTGCGGCCCTGACCATGATTGCCCTCAAGGAACAACTGGGAGCGCGATCGTGAGCGAACCCGCTTCGCCCGGCCAGCCCGCGGTGCGCCACGCCAACAAGCGCGGCGCTGCCCGTCTTGCCGCCGTGCAGGCGCTCTATCAGATGGATGTCGCCGGCAGTGGCGTCTTCGAGATCACCGCCGAATACGAGGCCTTTCGTCTCGGCAAGGAAGTCGACGGAGCGCTCTATCGCGAGGCCGATGCGCAATGGTTTCGCGCCATCCTGGCGGGTGTCGTCGAGAACCAGAAGACCATCGATCCGATCATCCGCCAGGCGCTGACCGAGGACTGGCCGCTGTCGCGGCTCGATTCGACGCTGCGCGCCATTCTGCGTGCCGGCGTCTACGAGTTGATGAAGCGCGAGGATGTCCCCGTCGCGGTCATCGTCTCCGAATATGTCGACATCGCCAAGGCCTTCTACGAGGAAGACGAGCCGAAGCTGGTCAATGCCGTGCTCGACCGTGTGTCTCGCCGGGTGCGTGGCGAGGGGCGGGGCAAGGACGCATCATGACGGCAATCGCCGTCGAGGCAGGCAGGGAGGCGCGCCGCACGGCGCTGATCCTGGCCGCCTCGCAGGCGATCATCGGCTCGGCCGCTCCCATCGCCATCTCCGTGGGCGCGCTGGCCGGGCAATATCTGCTTGGCCCCGACAAATCATTGGCGACAGCGCCGGTCACCGGCTTCAACATCGGCGTGGCGCTCGGCGCGCTGCCTGCAGCGGCCATCATCCGCAGCATGGGCCAGCGCGGCGGCTTCATGACCGGAACGATCGTCACGGCGCTTGGCGGCCTCGTCGCCACGCTTGCGCTTTTTCAAGGCAGCTTCTGGCTGTTTGCCTTTGGCTTGCTCACGATCGGTGTCGGCGGCGCCTTCGTCCAGCAGTTCCGCTTCGCCGCTGCCGACAACGCACCGCCGGAATTCAAGGCGCGTGCCATCTCATTCGTGCTGGCC
>NZ_RZPQ01000208.1:0-8079 GCF_003999135.1 Mesorhizobium sp. M7A.F.Ca.CA.004.06.1.1
AGCGAGAAGCTGTCCTTCGTCAACAGCAGCGTAAATCGCCTGATCGCCTACAGGAAAGACAGCGTCGTCTACGGCAAGCTCGACTATTGGGCGAAGCCTTCGGAGATTCTCGAGCGGCGAGCCGGCGATTGCGAGGATTTTGCCATCCTCAAGATGACAGCCCTGCTGAGGGCCGGCATTCCCACGCAAAGCATGGCGCTTGTCGTCCTCCAGGATCGCAAGAGAGGCTTCTTTCACGCAGTGCTGTCGGTGAGCACAGGCAGCGGCACCTTCATTCTCGACAGCCTCAGCAACACTGTCGTGCGTGACAGCGATCTTCCGGATTACGTTCCGCTCTATTCGTTCAGCACGGACCGGGCCTGGATCCACGGTTCAAGACCGGGCGGAGCCCAGATGGCCGACATCAAGGGCGGTTTCGCAACCGTCGCACCCGGCGAAGGCTTTCAGCCATAGGTTCGCCAGCATTGGCGATGCATGCAGAGCAACTCCGGTAAGTGTAACGGTGAACTGCTCTAGCCGCCGAAGACGAACGCCATCAGCAGCTCCGGCTCGAGCACCGGAGCCCGCACCGCATTCAATTGTCCCCGGTATCGACGGTCGCCCGCGCCGATGACAAAACCGGTGGCCACCGGCGATTCGCCATTGGCATCGAGCCGCGCGAAGATGTCGGCCACATTGAGGTCCAGCGCCAGCTTGAGATCGTGCCGTGCGTCATCGCTTGGGGCGATCGGCAATTGACGTTTGACGAGTTGCTGGAACGGCGCGTTGAACGACAGGATCTTCTTCGACGAAGCCAGGGCAAAGGCCGGAGACGGGCAAGCGACCAGTATGGCGTTGATGGTGTTGATCGATGCAAGCCTTCGCAGGGTCAGGTTTTCGTCTCCCAACCCACGCATGCAGGCCACCCGGATCGCGGATGTCAAATTGCCTGTCTGTGCCTGGCTTTCGGCGATCTCGTCGATGAGCATGCCGATCGTGCACTTCCTGCTTTCGGCCATCTGCTTCAGCGACATCCAGAATGCCCGCTCCAGACGGATGCCGCGCCGGATGCCGCCGCGCGCCACAACCCGAAATTCCAGTCCAAAATCCTCGGCGGCGACTGGAGGCAGCAGCCGCTCGCGACCGGAATGATGAGGGCTGGCGCTACCGCTCACTCATCGCCTCCTCGCGCGCCTTGTTGATCGGCTTCAGGAGGTAGTGCAGGATCGTCTTGCGCCCGGTCTTGATGTCGACCGAGCAGATCATTCCGGGGATGATCGAGTAGGCCTTGCCGTCTCTTTGAAGGGTGGATTTGTCAGTCGCCACACGCACCTGATAGTAGGGTTCCCCCGTTTTCTGATCGACCAGGCTGTCGGCTGTGATGTTCGAGACCTTGCCCTCGATACCGCCGAAGATCGAGAAATCATAGGCGGTGACCTTGATAAGGGCTACCTGGTCGGGACGGATGAACGCGACATCCCGTGGCGAGACCCGAGCCTCCACCAGCAACGTCTCGGAGGTCGGCACGATGCCGGCCACGACGGCGCCAGGCTGGACGAAGGCGCCTACCGTGTTCAGCTCCAGCGTGTTGACGATGCCATCCACGGGAGAACGGATATCGGTGCGCGCGACCTTGTCGGTGGCTCCCCTTATGGTCTCATCCACCACCGAAAGCTCCGCCAGCGCCTGGGTAAGGTCGTCCAACGCCTCCTGCTGCAATTGCAGGCCGAGTTCCTCGACCTGAAGCTGGGCTTCCGTGATCGACGATTTGATCTTCTTTATCGTTTCGCCCGCAAGGTTCAGCTGGCCGTTGAGCTCGGTCTGTTCGCGCTCCACCCGGAGCTGCTCGGTCCTTGCCATCAGGCCTTTCTTGACCATCGCGTCGACCAGTTTTGCCTCCTGGTCGCTGACGACCAGGTTCTTTGTAAGACGATCGGAATTGGCCTGCGCCTCGGCCAGTTCCCTCTCGCGCTGGTCAAGGCGTGACTTGAGCACGGACAGCTTGTTGTCGAAGTTCCCGCGCCGGGCGATGAGCAGCTTCTGCTCATTGTCGCAGATTTGCGGAGCGACCGACTGGATGTCCTGCGGGCACGGAAATGGGCCCGAGAGATTGCCGGCCTGTTCGTATTTCAGCCTTGCTATGCGCACTTCCAGCGCGCGCGCCTTGGCCTGCTGCTCGCCGAGACTGGACGTGTTGAGCGTGTTGTCCAGGCGGATGATGAGATCGTTCTTCTTGACCACCTGGCCAATCGTCACGGCGATTTCCTGAACGACACCGGCTTCACTCGCCTGAATGATCTGGGTCTTGGAAGCGGGTATGACCTTGCCGTCGCCGCGTGCGATCTCATCGACTTCGGCAAAGGACGCCCAGGCGACGAAGACCACGAAGAGCGCTCCGATGATGAATATGGACGCCGACGCAAACAGCGGCGGTCGATCTTCTCTGGCAAGCATTTCCCACGCCCCAACGCATTGGATGCAGCAATATCTGTTTTGTCAGGCGCTTGTTTTCTGCAACGCCTGTATGACTTGGTCCTTCGGTCCGTCGGCAACGATTCTGCCCTGTTCGATAACGATCAGGCGGTCGGCCAGCTCAAGCATGCTGAAGCGATGTGTCGAGACGATCAGCGTGGTGTCGCGGTCGAAGGCGACTTTGAGCTGCTTGATCAACTGGCGTTCCGATGCGAGATCCATCGAGCCCGACGGCTCGTCCAGAAAGACGATTTTCGGTTTGGTCAGCAGCAGGCGTGCGATCGCCACCGTCTGCCTCTGGCCACCGGAAAGATTGGTGCCGCGCTCGCCGACATTCATGTCGTAGCCGCGCGGGTGGCGTGAAACGAAATCGTCGACGCCGGCCGCCTTTGCCGCTTCGATGATCTGTTCGTCGGTAGCCTCGGGGCATGCCATCAGGAGGTTTTCCTTGATGGTGCCCGAGAACAGGTCGCCGGCCTGCGCAACGATGCCGACCGCGGCGCGAACCTCGGACGGGTGATACTGGCGAATGTCGATCCCATCCAGCAGCAGCTCACCGGAAGTCGGCAGGAAGAGCCGGCCGATCAGCCGCCCCATCGTCGTCTTTCCCGATCCTATGCGGCCGATGATGCCGATCCGCTCACCCGGCTTGACCGAGATATTCAGGCCGGTCAGAACTTCGTTTTCCGAGCCTGGATAGACAAACCCGACATTCCTGAACACCATCGCCCCCTTGCGGATGGGGCGGTTGACGAAGCCCACCGTGTCGGGTCGATCTTCCGGCTGAGCCATGATCGAGTTCACCATTCTCAGCGAGAGCATGGCCTGGCGAAACCGGGACAACGTTATGGCAATCTGGCCGAGCGGCGCCACGGCCCTGCTCGCCAGCATCACCGTTCCTATGATTGCTCCTGTCGAAACATGCCCTTCCGAGAAGGCATAGGCGCCGGCCACGACCAGGGCGACGGTCACCAGCTGTTGTATGGACTGGGTGATGTTGCCCGCCGCCGCCGAAAGCTGCTTGATCTTCTCGGACGTGTTGGCGGCGTTCTTGGAGTGCTCTCCCCATTTTCGCAGCAGATACGCCTCGGCGCGCAGCGACTTGATGGTCTCCAGCGTCGAGATGGATTCGACCAGCAGGGCCTGGCGCTGCGACGCTTCGTTCATCGAGGCGGCGACGCGCTTGCCGATGCGGCGCTGGGTGATCAGGCCGACGATGACGGACATCACGAAGGCCAGCGCCGGTATGATCACCAGCCATCCGCCTATCGCATAGATCACAAGGAGAAAGACGAAGACGAATGCCGTGTCGATGAACACGCTTATGGTGTTGGAGGTGAAGAACTCCCTGACGAATTCATATTGCGTGACCCTGTTTGCGTATTCACCGGTCGAGCCGGGGCGCGCCGACAGCGACGAGTTCAGCACTTTCTCGAACAGCAGATAGGATATCCGGAGATCCGCCTTGCGCCCGGCATAGTCGATGAGGGAGGCCCTGGCCGTCTTCAAGAGCAGGTCGAACAGGATGACCGCGCCGATGCCGAGAGCCAGCACCCATAGTGTCGATATTGCCTTGTTCGGCAGGATCCTGTCGTAGACGTTCATGGTGAAGATCGGCGAGGCTATGGCCAGCAGATTGATGAACACCGCCGCCAGGACGACTTTTGAGTAGGTGCGCCAGAAAGCGCCCATCGTCCCCGTAAGCCAATGTCTCCGCTCGATCCTGGCCGCCGAGCCGACCGACATGGTCTCGGCGGCATTGGCATAGGTGATCGAGAAGGAAGCGCCGCCGCTGATGTAGCTGGCGGCCAGTTCCGATCGGCCGATCGTGGTGCGGCCGTCTTCCTGGGGCGCGGTGATATAAGCATCGTCTTCGCCCAGAGCGAGCAGGGCAACCGGCAATTGACTGACGCGAAAGACGATTGCCGGCAGGTCGATACGCCCCCTGAGAAAATCGCGGTGATTGAACTCGGTGACTTCCAGGCCGATGCGTTCGGCAAGGTGCCTGATATCGTCGGCCGCAATTCGCGTGTCCGAGAGCGGCACGCCGGCAAACAGCACGGTCTCCGCGCTCGGCCTGCCGAGATATCCGGCAACGGCCGAGAAGCAGGCCTTGAACGCCTCCTTGGGAGAGAGGATATTGGGTTGCTGGTTCACGATCTGCCCGTCAGGACGCTCGCTGGACCTTGCGTCGTCTTATTTCTTCCTCACCGGGGCGAGGATATCGAATGGCAGGTCGTTCTTCTGCTCCGATGGCGTCCGCGCATAGGTCTCGGTGTCCGCGGTTTCCGGTGTTGCAAACTCGGTGCGAGCATAGGCTGTCGCTTGCTTTGCCGGCTCGAGATTCATCGTTTTCAGCAACTGTCCGGTCGCGGCCAGGAGCCGGTACTGGGCAAACAGCGATGCGTAGGACGCGGTATCCGCCAGCGTTGCCGTGTTGAACCGCGTATTCTGCGCGTCGAGCACGTCGAGCAGCGAGCGCTGTCCAACCTTGAACTGCTCGCGATAGGAAGCGACCAGCTTTTCATTGGCGGCGGCCTGTTGCCTCAGGGTCTTCGCCAGATCGGCTTGCCGGAAACGGCGATCCCATGAGGTGCGAACGGCTTCCTCGATTTCGCGCAAGACCTGATGATAGGCGAGCCGCTGCTCGCTGGCGCGGCGGATCTGCTCCTGTTCATTGGCCTTGTCTATGCCGCCGCGATACAAATTCCAACGCAGCACCAGACGCGCCTGCAGGTCATTGGTGTCCCCGTCGTCGCCGTCAATGTCGGTGCCTGCCCTGGCCCGACCTTCAGCAATGACTTCAGGGCCATATTTCGCCCGGGCCGCATCCACCAGGGAAGCCGCGGCGTCGATATCGCTGGTGGCCATGTGAACGCGCGGATTGTTCTGTCGTGCCAGGCCGATCGCGTCATCCAGTGACCGCGGAAGCGCGGCGGCGACATCACCCGGCCGCGAAGCATTGACCAGCGGCTTGCCGACGGTCTTGAAGAACCGGATCTTGGAGGCTTCCAGCTCTTCGGTCGCCTCCTGCATGCGGGCCTTGGCCGCGAACAGACGCTCCTCGGCCTGTTGGCGGTCGGCCTCGTTCAGCGCCCCGCCTGAGATGCCTTGCCGGATGTCGCCGAGTATCGCCTGATGGAAACCCAGATTCTTCTTGGCTTCGGAAACGATCGAAGCCTGCAGCATGTATTCGAGGTAATCCTGGACAACGGACAGCCCGATGAATTCGGACCGTTCCAGCACCCGGAACGACGCTCCGTCGACGCGCGATGCCTGGCGGTTCAATTCCGCGCGACGAGCTCCGCTGTCGAATAATTTCTGGGTCACCACCAGATTCGCTTCCGCCGGATAGAGCGAATCGTCCTCTATCGACAGCGAGCGTCGGGAGGAATTGTCGAGCCGGCGAACACCAGCCGATCCCTCGACATCGACACTGGGAAGGTAAAGGCCCTTGGCCTGCCGCAACTCAAACTCGATTGCTTCGCGGTTTTCGATCGCCTGTCCAATCTCGGGATTGGATTCCACCGCGACAGCCATCGCCTCCTTGAGCGTAAGCGCATGAGCGCCCCCGCAGGTCAGCATGGTGGCCGCCATCAACAGACCAAGGCGCCTGCCTATGGCCGACATGTTTGTCGTATTCATAATCCCACCCTAACGTTTCCCCAGCGTCCTTTTTCAGAGCGCTAACCAAGCCAAGGCCTGCCCGTCGGTGGATTATCCACAAATTCACGGAATGTGTGAGCGATTATTGATTTAGAGGGCGCTAAATAGCCCTTTTGGGCAACAAGGCTGCGAGATGTAGCAAAAATAGCACATAACTTCGGCTCGCTGCGGTTGTATCCGGACGCCCCATTCAGTGGGAAAGCACAGAAAATCGCAAGCCAGTGGGCCGATATGCCCAGAATCATGGCCGGTTCGGATAGCGGTTGTCGATAATCCAACCGGAGGTTGAACGCTTTTTCAGGCATGCCCCTTGGGTGCCGGGTCCAAAAAATACTCTGTCGCGGCGGCCGGCGTGCGCGTCATGTCGCTCATCACGGCCAAAAGCTGGTCAGCGCGTACCTCTAATTTGCGCTCAACGCCACCATGCGGTCGAGCGCCGCGGTCAGGCCGCGAAGCGACACCGGGAAGCTCAGCGGGGTCTCGGCGTCCGTCGTGACATTGAGCTTCAGCACCGAGCCTCCCCTCAGCTTTGCAAGCGTCGGCCGATCGACGGTAAAGACGGAGACGCAACCCGTCGGGAGGCAGGTCCTGAATCGCTGCGGGGGCAGTGGCGGCTGATCGTCGATCTGCAGCGTCACGCCCGGATCGAGCAGGATGCCGAAGGGCAGCAGCAAGGTAGCCGTCGTCGAGCCGTCCGGGCGTGCCGCGATCTCCACGGCAAGAAGCCTCTGCCCGTTCTGCTGGACCTGGTCTTGCGCGAGCGAGCACACTCTCGCCTTCTCGCGAACCGAACAGGTCACACTCCAGTCCTGATAGACCTCGCGCAGCGATGACGGTCCATCCGGGACAGCCGCCACCTGTTGCTGGGCGAACGCCGGCGACATCAACGAGAATAGAATTGCCCCACATGCGGAGACGGCCTTCGGGCCAGACTTCATGTGCAGACCCACTCGCGGATCTTGCATTTCTCTCCCGTTGCCTCGCAGGCCTGCAAGGCGAGATCCTCCGCTTCCCGACGGGTCTCTGCCGAGTTCACGCCCCAGGGCGTGAAACGGTTCTCCACCTTGTCTGCCACGGCGAGCGCACCGCAATGCTTGTAGGGAAAGCCGGTCTCGTCGTCATCATTCCAATGGCGATGGTTGCGGAAGACGGTGACGACGTTGCAGGCTTTTCCGCCCGCGTTCTCGCAATATTTCTGTGCGATGTCCTTCGCTTCCTGCCGCTTGTCGGCGCCCCAGAAGAAGCCGTATTTGCTATCGGCCTGCGAATAGGCGATGGCCGCCCATATGCCTTTTTCCTCCTGTTGCGGCTCCGAGGGGGCCACAAGGTCGGCTGAGACGACTTGTCCACTCCACAACAAGGTCAAGCCCAAAACTGCCAAAGCCTGCAATCTCATGCTCATGGTCGGCATCCTTTCCTTAACCTCAATCGCTTCGCGTCCTACTTCGCCGCCGAAGCGAGGGAGATCACCACCCAGCTTTTGCCCGTCGGCAGGAGAAGCGCTTCACCGGCATTGCCGCCGAGTTCGTAGACCTCGACCTGCCCGAGATGGTCGGTAATCTTGCTGCCCTGCGGCAGGATGGATGCGATGTCGGCGCAAGGGCTGGCGAATGGCGCCACCCGCACCATCGCCCCTTCGCAACCCGTGGCGGTGGGCGATGCGAAGACGATGCCGGCGGCCGGTCCGCTATAGCGTTCCGATGCATAGTCCATGCCGACAAAGGCCTGAATGGCGTGCTTGTCGGCCGCCTGATCGTTCCACAGGGATTTGACGCTGTATTTCGTGCCGTTCGTCAGAATCTGTCCGAGCGCCGGATAGACGGTCGAGCAGGCTTGCACACCGGCCTGCTTGACATGCTCGAGGAAGGGCGTGTCCGGAAGCACGGGGGCCGCCGCAGTTTCTGCAGGTGCGGCCGTCGCGCCGCCGACCAGATTGGCGATCGCGGCATAGTTCCCGGCGGC
>NZ_RZPQ01000209.1:0-8065 GCF_003999135.1 Mesorhizobium sp. M7A.F.Ca.CA.004.06.1.1
CGGATATCGGGGAAAGCGGCCTTGTATTTTGCCGCCACAGCGGCGTCGCGGGCTCTGAGGCCGTTGCGGGCGGCGATGTCCTGGCCCTCCGGCGTGTAGAGGAAGTCGAGATAGGTCTTGGCCAGATCGCGCGTGCCGTGCTCGTCGGCAACCTTGTCGACGATCGCGACGGGGAATTCGGCCAGCAGGCTGACCGTCGGAGTGACCTGCTCGAACTTGCCGTCGCCATACTCCTTGCGAATGCCGCGCGTCTCCGACTCGAAGGTGATCAGCACATCACCGATCTCGCGCTGCACGAAGGTGGTGGTCGCGGCGCGGCCGCCGGTGTCGAAAATCGGCACGTTGTTGAAAAGCTTGGTGATGAACTCCTTCACCTTGGCCTCGTCGCCCTTGAAGGCTTCCTTGGCGTAGGCGGTGGCCGCCAGATAGGTGTAGCGCGCATTGCCGGAGGTTTTCGGATTTGGGAAAATCACCTGCACGTCGTCGCGCACGAGATCGTTCCAGTCCTTGATATGCTTGGGATTGCCCGCGCGGACAAGGAAGGACGGCAGCGAATAGAAGGGCGAGGCGTTGTCGGGAAAATCCTTTTGCCAGTCGGCCGAGACGAGGTCCTTCTTGACCAGGAAGTCGATGTCGGTGACCTGGTTGAAGGTAACGACATCGGCGCCAAGGCCCTCGGCGATGGCACGCGCCTGCGCCGAAGTGCCGGCATGCGACTGATCGACCGTGACGCCCGGATGCTGCGCGATGAAGGCCTTGTTCACCTGCACGAACAGTTCGCGGCCGACGTCATAGGACGCATTGAGCAGTTTGTCGGCCGACCAGGCTTGGGAGGATGCAAGGAACAGGCCTGCGACGGTGGCAAGCCCGAGGAAAAATCGTCTCATGAAAACAGGCTCCGATGCAATTTATGGTGGGACCATAGCCGGGGTGCGTGGTGTGCGACGAGGCATGCGCCGTAGGTTCGTGGCCTCATCGTAGGAAAATATGTCGCCTAAGTCGATGAATGTTGGAATTCTGTTCCAGGAGAATGCTACCTTCGTCGGAGTTTTTCTGCGCCTTGTTTTGCGGCGCTGCATGGCATATACAAAAGGCATATACAAAAGAGCTGCAACATGCCCCAGAGCCGACATTCAACAACGCCGCCCAAGGAGGCGAAGCTGTTTCGCAACAACCGCAGCCAGGCGGTGCGCATTCCTGTCGAGTTCGAGCTTCCCGGCGAAAAAGTCCTGATCAGCCGGGAAGGCGATCGTCTTGTCATCGAGCCGGTTCGCAAGCCTGGCCTCACCGCGTTGCTCGCCCAGTGGGCGAAAGAGCCGCCGCTCGATCCTGAAGACGACTTCCCCGAGATCTACGACACGCCAGTCAAATCCGAGGACATTTTCTAGATGCGGTTCATGCTGGATACGAACATTATCAGCGACATGATCCGAAACCCGGCTGGCAAGGCCGCGAGGGCAATGTCGCGCGAGGGAGATGACGCCGTTTGCACCAGCATCGTGGTCGCCTCGGAATTGCGATATGGCTGCGCCAAGAAGGGATCGGCCAAGCTGCTCAAGAAGGTTGAAGACTTGCTGGCCGAGATTCCTGTCTTGCCGCTCGATGTGCCGGTGGATGCCGAGTATGGCGGACTTCGCGCCGAGCTTGAAGCCGCGGGCCAGACCATTGGCCACAACGATCTTTTTATCGCCGCTCATGCCTGTGCATTGGGCACCACGCTGGTGACCGCCAACACGGGAGAGTTCAACCGGATCAGGGGCCTGAAGGTCGAGAACTGGCTGGCGTAGCCATAGACCAGAGGATCAAGCCGCCGGAAAAAGCTTCCAGCGTCCGGGGCGGAACGCCACCCGGCTTTTCTGCGCCGCGGGGTGATCGACCGGCAGTTCGATTTCGACCCGCTGGCGCTCTCCGCCTATTTCAAGCTCGACCCGGCGCGTGCCGGCCACGCGGCGGCTGGCGGCGACCGTGCCGGCGATGCAGCCGCTGCAGCCGTCCAGCAATTCGACATCGTGCGGGCGGAAGTAGAGCGTCGCATCGCCCGAGGGCTCGTTGGGCGCGGCAAGCCCGATCGGACGGTCGGCGAGCCAGATTTCGCCATTCTCGACCTTGACGGGAAGCGAGCTCGATTCACCGATGAAGCCGTAGACGAAGGGCGAGTTCGGCGTGTCGTAGATATCGTCGGCGGTGCCGACCTGCTCGATGCGGCCCTGGCTCATCACCACGACGCGGTCGGCAAGCTCCAGCGCCTCTTCCTGGTCGTGGGTGACGAAGACGGTGGTGTGGCCGGTGGCGTCATGGATTTCGCGCAGCCAGCGGCGCAATTCCCGGCGCACTTGCGCGTCAAGCGCGCCGAACGGCTCGTCGAGCAGCAGCACCTTGGGCTCGATCGCCATGGCGCGCGCCAGCGCCACGCGCTGCCTCTGGCCGCCGGAGAGCTGCGCCGGATAGCGCTTTTCGAGCCCTGAAAGCTGGACGAGGTCCAGAAGCTCGGAGGCGCGACGGCGGATCTCCTGCGCCGGCGGGCGCGACGGTCCGTGCCGGACCTTCAGGCCGAAGCCGATATTGTCCGCCACCGTCATGTGCCGGAACAGCGCATAGTGCTGGAAGACAAAGCCGACATTGCGCTCCTGGATGGACTTGTGCGAGGCGTCCTCGTCGCCGAAGAATATCTTTCCCCGTGTCGGCCGCTCCAGCCCGGCGATCAGCCTGAGCAGCGTCGTCTTGCCGGAACCGGACGGTCCCAGCAACGCGATCAGTTCGCCCGACTTGATGTCGAGCGACACGTCGTGAAGCGCCGGAAACTGGTCAAACTCCTTGCGCACGTTGGCAACGCGAACTTCCATAGTGGTCCCTTTGTCAGTGCCCGCGTGTCGCGGCGATCTCGGCGCCGTAGCGCATCTCGAGAAGTGTTTTCAAGACCAGCGTGACGAGCGCCAGGCCCGCAAGCAATGAAGCGACGGCGAAGGCACCGACGGCGTTGTACTCGTTGTAGAGGATTTCGACATGCAGCGGCATGGTGTTGGTCAGGCCGCGTATGTGGCCCGACACCACCGATACCGCGCCGAACTCGCCCATGGCACGCGCATTGCACAGGAGCACGCCGTAGAGCAGCCCCCATTTGACGTTGGGCAAGGTCACGTACCAGAAGGTCTGCCAGCCATTGGCGCCGAGCGAAAGCGCTGCCTCCTCGTCGCCATTGCCTTGTTCCTGCATCAGCGGGATCAACTCGCGGGCGACGAAGGGGAAGGTGACGAAGATTGTGGCCAGCACGATGCCCGGCACGGCAAACAGGATGACGATGCCATGCGCTTTCAGCCATGTGCCGAGCAGCCCCTGGGCGCCGAACAGAAGCACATAGACGAGGCCCGATATGACCGGCGAGACCGAGAAGGGGAGGTCGATCAGCGTGGTCAGGAAGGCCTTGCCCTTGAACTCGAACTTGGCGATCGCCCAGGCGGCGGAGATGCCGAAGACGATGTTGAGCGGCACCGAGATCGCCGCCACCAGCAGCGTCAGCCGGATCGCCGAGCGCGTGTCGGCACTGCCGAGCGCTTCGGTGTAGGCACCGATGCCCTTGGCGAAGGCTTCGTTGAAGACGATGATCAGCGGCAAGAGCAGGAAAATGCCGAGGAAGGCGAAGGCGACGGCCATCAGAGCAAGGCGCGCAGGGCGGCTTTCAGTGACCGCCGCCGACTGGCTTTCATGATGCGGTTCGTAGGATTTGATCTCCGGGTCAGCCATAGCGCTTGCGGCTCCATGACTGTGCGAGATTGACGACCAAAAGCATGATGAACGACAGAGCGAGCATGATCGCCGCGATCGCTGTCGCCGCCGGATAATTGTATTCCTCCAACCGAATGACGATCAGCAGGGGTGCGATTTCTGATTTGTAGGGCAAGTTGCCGGCGATGAAGATGACCGAGCCGTATTCACCGACGCCACGCGCGAAGGCGAGGGCGAAGCCGGTGACGATGGCCGGCGCCAGGCCCGGAAACAGGATGCGGGTGATGATCTGGAAGCGATTGGCGCCAAGCGTGGCGGCGGCTTCCTCCACTTCCTTGTCGATCTCCTCCATGATCGGCTGCACGGTGCGCACGACGAAGGGCAGGCCGATGAAGATCAGCGCGATGACAATACCGAGCGGCGTATAGGCGACCTTGATGCCGAGCGGCATCAGCAATTTGCCGATCCAGCCGTTCGGCGCGTAGAGCGTGGTCAGCGCGATGCCGGCCACAGCCGTCGGCAGGGCGAAGGGCAGGTCGACCATGGCATCGACGATGCGGCGGCCGGGGAAACGGTATCGCACCAGCACCCATGCGACCAGCGTGCCGAAGACGACGTTGACCGCAGCCGCGACGAAGGCGGTGCCGAAGCTGATTCTCAGCGCATTGATGGTGCGGCGATCGGTGGCGATCGCCCAGAATTCAGGCCAGCCAAGGGCGGCCGAGCGCCAGAGCAGCCCGGATAGCGGGATGAGGATGATGAGGGTGAGGTAGGCAAGCGAGAAGCCGAGCGTCAATCCGAAACCCGGAATGACGCTCGGCTGCCTGAATCGCCACCCCGCCTGGGCGGGTGCTGTGGTCATGTCGTCCTGAATATCGACTGCTTACTGGGGCTTGTAGATCTGGTCGAATATACCACCATCGCCGAAATGATAAGGCTGTGCTTTTTTCCAGCCACCAAACTGTGGATCGTCGATGGTTACGAGCTTGATCGGCGGCAGCTTGGCGAGGTCCTCGGCCGGCACCAGATCGGGCTTGGCAGGACGATAATGGTTCTTGGCGATGATCGTCTGCGCTTCTTTGGAATAGAGCCAGCTCAGATAGGCTTCGGCGACCTTGCGCGTGCCCTTGGCATCGACATTGGCGTCGACTACCGCCACCGGCGGTTCTGCCAGGATGGAGGTCGGCGGGTAGACGATGTCGAAATTGTCGGCACCGAACTCGTCGAGCGCCAGATAGGCCTCGTTTTCCCAGGCGATAAGCACATCGCCAAGACCCTTTTGCGCGAAGGTCACGGTCGAGCCGCGCGCGCCGGTGTCGAGCACCGGAGCATTGGCGTAGAGCTTGCCGACGAACTCCTTGGTCTTGGCCTCGTCGCCGCCGTCATTGGCGTTGGCGTAGGCCCAGGCGGCGAGATAGTTCCAGCGCGCGCCGCCGGAGGTTTTGGGATTGGGCGTAATCACCTGGACACCGTCCTTGACGAGGTCGCTCCAGTCGTGAATGCCCTTGGGATTGCCCTTGCGGACGAGGAAGATGATGGTCGAGGTGTAAGGCGCTGAATTGTTTTCGAATTTGGTGCGCCAGTCCGGATTGATCTTCTTCGCCTTCGAGACGATGGCGTTGATGTCGCCTTCAAGTGCCAGCGTCACCACATCGGCATCGAGGCCATCGATCACGGCGCGGGCCTGGGCGCCCGATCCGCCATGCGACTGCTGGACGGTGACGGTCTCTCCGGTCTCGGCCTTCCAATGCGCGACGAAAGCTTCGTCATAGGCCTTGTAGAGCTCGCGTGTCGGATCGTAGGACACGTTGAGAATGGTGGTATCGGCAAACGCGAAACCGAGCGTGCCGAACTGGACAGATGTGGCGACCAGTGCGCCGAGCAGTTTCCTGAAATGAGGTTTGGTCATTTCTGCCTCCGTTGAACCCGCGCCAAATCTACCGAATTGGTAGAAATTAGATGCATTCAATGTTGCCTTTTTTGCCCCTCTTGAGAAAATGTTCGACGCCATTTCGCCGTTAGGAGAAATATTTTCCTCTTGAGGCCAAAGGAAGAATCCATGACCCGGCCACTCAGCCTATCTAGCAAGGGGCGGTGCCGAGGCAAGGTGCGGAATTTGGTCCGGTGCATCAATCGGCGGTGATGGGAAAGTCGAAACGCTGTCTGGCGAACGGTTCGCTTTTCAGCGTGAAGTGCCACCATTCCCTTGCATAGTTCTTGAAGCCGCCGGCGCGCATGGCGTCGACAAGCATCTTGCGGTTTGCCGCCACTTCACTGGCAAGGCCTCGGTGGGCGGTTTCGCTCATCGGATCAAAGCAGTCGAAGCCGGTGCCGAAATCGAGCGTGTCGGCATCGCCCGCGCCGCAGGCCTGGTTCGGGCTGGACCTGCGGTCCGTCCGGGCGACGGCGACATCGACGGTCGAGCCACGTGAATGGGTCGATAGTTCTCCGACATAACCCTTGGCGATCAGCTCACTGCGCCTGACCTTCGGATACCATTGTGGATCGGGCGACCCGCCATCGCGCGTCCATTCATTCATGTCGGCGACGGCGCGGGCAGGGCGGTAGCAATCGAACAACATCAGGGTCAGGCCTTTGGCGGCGATCGCTTTCTGGACGGCGGACAGTGCCTTTGCCGCCTGCTCGGTGAGGATGCAGGCCGGGGCGTCATAGCCGTCCACCTTGCGATGCAGAAAATTGTCCGATCCGGCGTAGCGTATGTCCTGGCGGATCGAGGGATCGACATCGGCGAGCCGGACGAAGCCGGCGGGCAGGGCATCGGCCAAAGCGGGGAGGGTGGTTGCCGCGACAAGGATTGTTGCTGCCAGTGCCGAGGCTGCCGACAAGAACGGATTGCGCGAGGGGTGCCTCGGAACAGGCATGGGTGAGTATCCTGCTATCTGCCGAGCGTCCGGAAAGCCAATTCCATGAATCTCTTGGCGCGATCTATTCGACGAACACCTTCACACTCGCCGCACGCCCTGCGGCGTCGATGACGGTCAGCGTCGAATAGCCGGCGCCGTCGGGCTGCCAGGTCGCGGTGCGGCGACGATCGATGCCTGCCAGCGGCTTGCCGTTGGCGAGCCAGCGGAACGGCGCACGGCCGCCTTGCAGCTTCAGCACCAGTGGCGAGGCGTCGGCCGAATTGGTGCCGAGATCGACGCGGGCGCCGTCAGGCGGGAAGATGATGGTCGGTGCGGGTTCGCTCACCGTCGCCTGCACCAGGCCATCCGACCCGGCGCCGAAGCGGGCGAGCGTCACCGGCAGGTCCTCGCGTCTGGGGCTGAACATGCCGGGCGGTTTGCCCGGCAAGGGGACGGTGGCGAGGCCCGAGCGGACAAAACCCTCGAACAGGATGGGAGCGGCCGAGACATAGCCGGAAAGGCCGGGCACCGCGCCGGCATCGGGGCGGCCGACCCAGACGCCCAGCACGTAGCGGCCGTCGAAGCCGACCGACCAGGCGTCGCGGTATCCGTAGGACGTGCCGGTCTTGTAGGCGATGCCGCGCTGCAAGGCCCCCTCGGGCGGCTTGACGCCTGACAATATGTCGATGATCTGCCAGTTGGCCTGACCGTCGAGGATGGTGGCGCTGGTGCGCTCGGCATCGGCAGGCTCGGTGCCGTCATGCAGCGTGTGCGTCTTGCCGCCATTGGCGAGCCCTGTGTAGAGCTGGACGAGGTCGCGCAATGTCACCCCGACGCCGCCAAGACCGATGGCCAGGCCCGGGGCTTCGTTGACCGGCAGTATGGGGCTGACGCCGGCCTGGCGGAAGCGCGCCATCAGCCGCGTTGGCCCGACCGCGTCGAGCACGCGGATCGCCGGCACATTGAGCGACAATTGTAGCGCTTGCCGGATGCTGACATCGCCCTGGTAGCCCATGTCGAAATTCTTCGGCCGGTAGCCGGAGAAATCGACGGGGCTGTCGTCGATCAGCGTTTCCTGCGCCACCAGGCCCTGTTCGAAGGCCAAACCGTAGATGAAGGGCTTTAGCGTCGAGCCTGGCGAGCGGACGATCTTTGTCATGTCGATCCAGCCGGAGCGGCTTGCGTCGAAGAAATTGGCCGAGCCGACTTCGCCAAGGATGTCGCCGGTGCGGGAGTCGGCCAGCACCATAGCGACCGACAGGCGGGGGCCGAGCTTGGTGGCCGCGTCCCTCGCCACCTGTTCCAGCCCCTCCTGGACGCTCTTGCGGATCGTCAGCTGCAAGGGCTGACCGGGGACGGCCTTGGGCAACATCGCATAGGCGGCGTGCGCGGCGAGCGCCGGCAGCGTGCGGCGCAGGTCCGAGACATCGTCGAGGGAGGCCCGTGCGGCCTCGCGCTCGCCGAGCAGGCGGGTGGAG
>NZ_RZPQ01000020.1:0-20478 GCF_003999135.1 Mesorhizobium sp. M7A.F.Ca.CA.004.06.1.1
GCAGCAACAGCGCGCGATCGGTGGCGAGCGTCGCGACCGCGGTTTCCATCAGCCGGCGGCGGCCGACATATTTGGGCGTTATCACTGTCCCGTCGTCAGCCTTTCCGCCAAGCAGGTAGGTAAGGACCGCCTTTGGTGAAAGGCTCCATCCGGCAGGCCTTTGCCGGTCGTCATTGCGCGAGAGCGCCTGCAATTCGGCGGCATAGGCCTGCTCGACCGGAAGACGGATGGCTGCGTTCATTTGCTGTTCTCCGGATTGATCATATGTTGGTTCAATGCTCGGCCAGTGACGCGTTGAGCCGCAGGAGACCCAGAGACGGCGCCGCCGGCGCCATACCGGCCGCAACAACGTCTCCGATCAATTTCTCCGCCGTCGCCGCCGTGGCGAGAAAGCCCATAGTTTCCAGAAGCTGGTCGACGCCTCGCCTCACAGCGTCATCGTTTGCTGCAACAGCGGAGCGAAGCGCCGCGAGCGTCTGGCCGTTTGTCAGGTCGGCCCATTCCAGCCAGCTTGCTTCGAGGCCCTCGGCCAGATTGAGCGCGCCAAGATGTTGCGTGTCCTTCAGGATCGACCTGACCAGGACACGCTTCCTGCGGCTGTCCAGACGCGCCATGAGGTGGAGGACGAAGAGTGCGGGCTTGTCACGTTCGGCGACAAGCATATCCGCCATGTGCGTCACCGCGGCGTCGCTGCCCGACGCGGCGACCATTCGGGCAACAAGGATATCGGCATTGCTCTCGGCGCCGAATTGCCACGCCCCGATAAACTCGGATTCGGTGGTGCCGAAGCGCGTGGCGAGGTCGACCAGGTTACAGGTCTCGAACAGTTCGGCGCGACGTCTTTCCTGCGCCGGCGATTTGAGTTTTGCCGGCGTGTAGGTGGTGCGGCGGCGGATGAAGCCGGATTTGCCTTCAGCGATGAAGGCAGCGAGTTCGGCCGTCGGATCTTCCGGCCCGCCACCGCCTGGCGAGCCGTGCTCTCCCAATCTTGCCAGCAACCGGCCAGCGAGCTCGCGCAGCTTGCCGGAACGATCGGCGGAGAGGCTCTTCAGGAATGGCACGTCATCGGCACCCAGGCCGAAGCGCAACAGGTCGACGAGTGCAATCCTGATCTCCGCCGGCTCTCCGGAGGCTTTGGTTTCGATCAGTTGCCGAGCCGAAGCCGGTGCGGTGCGGCGCATATCGGCGAGCGCGGTGCGGCGTGCGGCGGGATAGAAGTCATCCCAGTTTTCCACCGTCAGATGCTCCTGGCTTGCAGGTTTTTCGCCGTCCGCGCCTGCCTGCCAGTCGATCCAGGGTGCATAAACGTCCGGACTGCTCTGATCCGACGCGGCTGGCATCCAGTCCATCGGATGCAGCACGAAGCCGCGGCTGGCGACGAGCGTGACCACACGCGACTTGCTTCTTGTGTCGGCGGCATGCTTGAGCGCGGCTCGCAATAGCGGCCGCAGCCGTTCCGGCAGCATCGGCAAGGCGAGTTCGGGCAATTGCGGGCGGCGTTTCAGCATCTTTGGCGCGGCTGGCCGCAAGGCGGTGTCGAGAGCTTGTGCGGCGATCGCCAGCAGCCGGCGTTCGCGCTCGTCGGGGCTGGCACCGCCGGCGATCTCCTTCCACGCGCCCGGAGCCAGGTCGAAGGTGGTCCCGCCGGTGATCCAGCAGTCGCGCATGGCCGCCAGGCCGGTCTGCTCGATCTCGTTCACGACAGGTCAAGCCTCCCGAAACCGCTTTGCGCCGCCAGCAGGTCAAGCCGGCTGCCATTCCAAAGTGCTGCCGTTGCCATAAGGTCCAGCCCAAGCAGCGTTGGATTGACGGTGTCGGCAATCGGCAAGGCGATACCATGCGGATCGCCGGCGGCTTGCCACCAGGCAGCGCCCCGATCGTCCAGCAGGATCGCGCCGGGCGGCAGCATGACAGGACAATCGGTGAGCCAAGGGGCTGTGTTCTGGTGAGCAGCATGCGCCGCGAGCGGATCGGCTGTGTGAAAGCCGAAATCGGGCCACTCACCTGTCGGGACGTCGCCCTTGCGGTCCGCCACCAAGGCCCGCAGCGGCTGGCGTGCCGGGTAAAAGACCAGCCTGGCATCGAACCGGTCGCCCGGTGTGAAGGCGTTCGACCGGCGACCGGCCGAGGCCGGAAAATAGTCGAGCAAGAGAGCAAATTGCGGGCTCGCGCTCTTCAGGTTGAGCAGCCAGGTCGAATGGCTGACGAGACCGTCACGGCGCGACTCGATCTTCTCGCCAAGCACCTCCCAGACGCTTTCGACCTGTTTGGCATCGGGATTGGCCAGAACCTGCTCACGGCTTTCGGACGTCGATACGAGCCGCCTCAATTCGGCGTCGCCTGGCGTCGATCGCCAGGCCTTGGCCACCAGCACAAGCTTGCCTAGTTCGCGGATCGCCGCGTCCGGGCGCTCCTCGCTGCGCAGCCCCATCAGCCGTGACGGAATCTCGTCGATGCGGCCGGCAAGCGCTGTCGCCTTCATGTCGACCAGCCGTGCCGCAATCCGGCGGCAACGATCACTGCTGTTGTCGACAAAACCGGCCAGGCCAAGCCGCAACTGGTCAGCGATCCATTGATCCAGCTCATCCAACGCCGCCGACACCGCGGATTGCGTATCCAGCGTCCGCTTGCGCTGCGCTGCCTCGCGGCGCTCGACCGCAGCGGCGTCCTCGACATCAGCGCTTTCGTCGTCGCGCGAGGCCTCGCCAATGCTCTTGCCTCCCGCACCGGGCGCTGGCGCCGCCGGCTGCGGCGAGGCCTTCCTGCGGCGGCCGAGCCAATCATTCACCCATTCCGGGGCCGAGCCTGCGGCGGTAAAACTGGCCGGCGTGGTGGCTGCAATCCACATCAGCGCCAAAGTGTGCTTGCAGGGAAATTTCCGCGACGGACAGGTGCATTTGTAGCCATGGTCGCCGGTGTCGACGACCACACGATAGGGATTGGAGCCGGAACCCTGGCATTCCCCCCAGAGGAGCCCCAGTTGATCGCTCTTTTCGAGCCGTGGCCAGTTCGATTGCCTGGTCAACCTGGACGCTGCGCTCAACGACGCCTGATCGGGCGCAAGCGCTTCGATGGTTTTCAAGTCGAATTCCAAGCCGCGCCTCTCGTCGCTCGAACGATACGGGTAGCCAGTATAGATGGCCGTCTATGACGGATTCTTGTAGCAGCAGCGGTACCGAGATCGATACAGCTGAACACAATAGTTGCGCCAGTTGCTATCCGGCGATGTCTCCCTCGAGAAATTATCTCCTGGCGAGGATAAACGCGCGATATGACTTATTGAAGCGTCCGCGCCGGCTGACCGGCGTGGTCGCGCGCGATGCCGGCTTCGGCATCCTCCACACCAAACGCACGGTCGAGGCCCGTCGCCACCACCGAGACCCTGAAGCGGCCTTCCATGCCCTTGTCGAAGATGGCGCCAACGATGATGTCGGCATCCTCGTAGACCTCTTCGCGGATGCGGGTGGCGGCCTCGTCGACCTCGAACAGGGTCATGTCCCTGCCGCCCGATATCGAGACCAGCACGCCCTTGGCGCCTTTCATCGACACTTCGTCGAGCAGCGGGTTGGCGATCGCGGCTTCGGCCGCCTTCATCGCCCGGCCCTCACCGGAGGCCTCGCCGGTGCCCATCATGGCGCGGCCCATGTCGCGCATCACCGATTTAACATCGGCGAAGTCGAGATTGATCAGGCCTTCCTTGACGATGAGGTCGGTGATGCAGCTGACGCCGGCATAGAGCACCCGATCGGCAATGACGAACGCATCGGCGAAGGTGGTCTTGGCATCGGCGATCCGAAACAGGTTCTGGTTCGGGATGACGATCACCGTGTCGGCGCTCTCGCGCAGCCGCTCGATGCCCTCTTCAGCCATCTGCATACGGCGCCGGCCCTCGAAGGCGAACGGCTTGGTGACGACACCAACCGTCAGGATGCCGGCCTTGCGCGCCGCCTGGGCGATGATTGGAGCCGCACCGGTTCCCGTGCCGCCGCCCATTCCGGCGGTGACGAAACACATATGCGTGCCGGCCAGATGGTCCATGATCTCGTCGAGCGATTCCTCGGCCGCGGCGCGGCCGATCTCGGGAAGCGATCCGGCGCCCAGTCCTTCGGTGACGTGGGCGCCAAGCTGGATCAGCCGCGTCGCCTTCGACATGGTCAGCGCCTGGGCGTCGGTGTTGGCGGCGATGAATTCGGTGCCCTGAAGCTGCTCGGCGATCATGTTGTTGACGGCATTGCCGCCGCCGCCGCCGACGCCGATCACGGTGATCTTGGGTCTCATCTCGGAGATTTCGGGCTTCTTGAACTCGGCCATGCCTGTGTCTCCTTCGCCAATTGCGCGCGCTTCACGACCCACCCGCAGACTGCCTTGAAACCTTGCAATCGAGTGGCATGATGCGAATCACTCCGTTGCGATGGGTAGCCCAAAAAGCCAGACAGCGGCCAGAGGTGCAAGTGCATGCGAGGTCAAGATTTGTGATGACCGTTTTGCACAGCGTGGCTCGGGCGCTGCGCGCGCCAGATCTGACCGCAGCGAGCTCGCCGCTCCCGCCGATAGCGGCTGCGCGCTGGTTTACCGGCTCGTGCTTGGCTTTCCGCCCTCCAGCCTCTATGTTGCGACCGCAGATCGCGCAATTGGTTTTGAAATGCCTCCCGATATACCAGCTAGTGACTTGAAAAAATAAGGAAAAGCGCTTGGCGACAGCCAAGTCTGTTTTCCTAAAACTCACAAGCTATTTTTGTCAGGGACAGTGCAGCCGGTCAGGTTGCGGCACCTTCGAAAACCAGAGGTCATAAATTGAGCGATGCAATTGCGGACGTTTTGAACTGGCTTGACAGCAGGACCGACATCCAGAGCCTGAGAGCCGCGGTGTGCGACCTCAACGGCATCATGCGCGGCAAGCGCATTCCCGTCGAGCAGGCAAGAAAGGCGCTGGAAGGCAAGCTGCGCATGCCTTTTTCGCTGATCGGGCTCGACGTCTGGGGCGAGGACATCGAAGGCAACACACTGGTATTCTCGACCGGCGATGCCGACGGACTGTGCCAGTGGACGGGGCGCGGCATTCTGCCGGTGGCCTGGACGGCGCATCCGACAGCGCTTGTCCCGCTCTGGCTGGCCGACGAAAGCGGCGCGCCCTATCTCGGCGACCCGCGACGGGCGCTGGCCCGCATCCTCGATCGCTACAAGGCCTTGGGCCTGACCCCGGTCGCGGCAACGGAACTCGAATTCTACCTCGTCGATCCGCAGTCGCAGCGGCCGGTCGGACCGGTCTCGCCGGTGACCGGACGCCGTCTCGATTCCGACGCGGCGCTGTCGATCGACGAGATCGACGACTTCGAATCCTTCATCCATGACGTCTACGAGGCCTGCCGGACGCAAGGCATTCCCGTCGACACGGCCATCGCCGAAAACGGCGTCGGTCAGTTCGAAATCAATCTGAACCATGTCGCGGACGCCTTGCGGGCGGCTGACGATGCGGTGCTGTTCAAGCGCACGGTGAAGGGCATTGCCCGCAAGCACGGCTTTGCCGCCTGCTTCATGGCTAAGCCCTATGGCGACCGCGCAGGCAACGGCTTTCACGTTCATTTCAGCCTGATCGACGGCGAAGGGCGCAACGTCTTCGATGACGGCACCGACCAGGGTTCTGAGACCATGCGCCATGCGGTCGGCGGCCTGCTTGCGGCAATGGCCGAAAGCACGCTGGTGTTTGCGCCGCACTTCAACTCCTACCGCAGGCTGCGCCCGAGATCCTATGCGCCGACCGCAGTCGCCTGGGGTTATGAGAACCGTATGGTGGCGATCCGCATTCCCGGCGGGCCAACCGGTGCGCGCCGCATCGAGCATCGCGTTTCGGGAGCCGACGCCAATCCCTATCTGGTGCTAGCGGCCATATTGGGCGCCGCACTGACGGGCATTGAAAGACAAATATCGCCAGGGGATCCGATCGGCACCGACGGCCAGGGACTCCCGCCGGCAAAGCTGCCGCCGGACTGGGCATCCGCGATCGCCGCCTTCGAGAGCGGGACGCATGTGGCGGAGATTTTTCCAGCCATCCTGCGCGACTCCTTCGTTGCCTGCAAACGCCAGGAATTGAACACGTTCGCGCTCAATGTCAGCGATTTCGAAATCGAGACATACCTCGAAAGTGTTTGAGGCCTGACGGCCCCAGCGGTATTGGTTCCGGCCGATTTTCGAGCAGCCGCAAAGCACTTGCGGTGGGGTCGCTAACCGGGCATAAACATGATGGTTTTTATCATGTTATGGTTGGGATCACAGGACTTGACCTTCGTTGCGCGCATGGAAAGCCGGATTGAGGGCTTTTCAGTCATTGGCGATCTGAAATGGCATGTCTGGGACGGCGTGGTCGCCGACCTCTGGGATGTCTCATGCGGTGACAAGGCCGAAGGCTATTACGTCTCTCCCGACCCCCGGCTGTTCGTCGCGCTCGATGTGGATGGCGACGGCGCTTTCTTCGTCGAAGGCGCCAAGGGCGAATTGCGCCGCCACGACCAGGCTTTTTCCATGGCCTACATACCGGCCGGCGTGCCGATCCGCGGCCGGGTCGAGGGGCTACGGCGGATCCGGCATCTCGACCTGCATTTCGACGCCGCAGCGCTGACGCGCCGCTTCGGCCGCAGCCTTGACCACGAGGCCTTGCGGATGTCGCGCTTCCAGTTTCGCGACGACCGGATCGCCATGCTTGCCGGCATGATCGCCGCCGAATGCGGCAACGACCGGCCTCTGCATGATCTCTATGGCGAGGGCTTGCTCAATGCCTTGTTCGCAAGCCTGTTCCAGATAGACCAGCCTGATACCGCCAGGCGACGGTCGCCGCTCTCGCGCCGCAAGCTGCGCCTCGTCACCGACTACATCGACGCGCATTGCCTGGACAGGATCCGGCTTGCCGATCTCGCCGCGCTGACCGGCCTGTCCGAAACCGCGATGAGTCATGCCTTCAAGGCGGCGACGGGCGTGCCGCCGCATCGTTGGCAGATGCAAGCGCGGGTCGACAGGGCCAAGGCGATGATGGCGCGTGACGCCGCTTCACTTGGCGACATCGCCGAGGCAACGGGTTTTTTCGACCAGGCGCACCTGACGCGTGTGTTCAAGTCGATTGTCGGCGTGACACCCGGCGCCTGGATGAGGAGCACCAGTCGCCAGTGACATTTCCGCAACATCACACCGTGATGTCCCTCGTTTGGACAAGAATGGACAAACTGCCCAATTCCGTCCAATGACCTGCAGATAAGTTGAGATAAATCATCAAGTATCTCAATGTCGACAGGCGGGGACTTTCCTGATGAGCAGAACTTACCGGATGAAGGCGCTTCTGGCGGCCAGCGTCGCCGCAGCCGCGATGATCCCGCCAATGGCCGCGTTCGCGCAGTCGGTGCAAACCAGCACCCAGCTTGAACCGGTGGTGGTCGAGGGCGAGGCCGGCGACGGCGCGGCCGGACCGGTTAAAGGCGTCGTCGCCAAAAAAAGCAGGACCGGCTCCAAGACGGCGACCGACATCAAGGACATCCCGCAATCCGTGTCGGTGGTCGGCCGTCAAGAGATCGACGACCAGGGCGCACAGAAGGCCGACGAAGCCTTGCGCTACACGGCCGGCGTCTTCGCGCAGCCCTTCGGCCCCGACAGCGACACCAACTGGCTGTACATCCGTGGTTTCCAGGCGACGGCCACCGGCACCTACATGGATGGGCTGCAGCTGTTCAGCTACGGCTTCGGCGGCTTTTATGTCGACAGCTTCGGGTTGGAGCGCATCGAGGTGCTGAAGGGACCGGCCTCCGTACTCTACGGCGGCAGTAATCCCGGTGGCCTGGTCAACTATGTCAGCAAGCGGCCGGACTTCGAACGCACGCGCTATGTCGAGACCGGCGTCAACGACGCAGGCAATGTCTATCTCGGCTTCGACATTGGCGACGTGGCCAAGGATGGCGCGGTCAGCTACCGGATGACGGGCAAGGTCGCCGGCGGCGATACCTACAGCGACCTGCAAAATGGCTGGCGCGGCTTCATCTCGCCAAGTATTACGTGGAAGCCGGACGAAGCAACCACGCTGACCATCCTGGCCAATTACAGCCACATCGACGAAAACCACAATGGCGGCAGCTTCCTGCCCTATAGCGGGACGGTGACGGACCACATTGTGGACGGCGTGAATTATGGCCGCATCGACCCGGATGCGAATTTCACCGAGCCGAGCGTCGATCTCTACAAGCGGGAACAGGGCTCGATAGGCTACGAGTTCGAACACACATTCGACAATGACTGGACGGTGCGCTCTAACGCCCGCTTCACCGCCGCTGATATCAATGAAGTCAGCGTCTATCCGAATGGCTGGTCAACCATCGGAGGGCCTACCGATCTGGCCCGCATAAATTTCGACCATGACACCACGGCCAAGACCTTCCTGGTAGACAACCAGATCGAAGGCAAGGTGGTGACCGGTCCTGTCGAACATACGATCCTGGCCGGCATAGATTTCAAATATTACAACATCGACCAGGTCCAGTCGTCTGGCCTCTACGACGAAAACTATGACAACCCGATCGACGCCTTCCATCCAGTATACGGCTCGCCACTGACGCCACGTGTCAGCTACCTCAACCAGGACCTGACGCAGAAGCAGCTCGGCTTCTATGCCCAGGACCAGTTGCGCTTCGGCGATGGCTGGCTGGTGACGCTGAACGGCCGCTACGACCGTGGCTGGCTCGACGCCGACAATCGTCCGACCTACTACAGCAGCAGCTCCAGTTCACAGAGCCAGACTGTCGGAGATTTCTCCGGGCGAGCAGGACTAGCCTACGAATTCGACAACGGCGTTACCCCCTATGCCAGCGTCGCTACCTTCTTCAACCCGATCATCGGCACCGACGCGTTGGGTAATCTGTTCAAGCCGGAGGAAGGCACGCAATACGAAGTTGGCGTGAAATACGTACCGACCTTTGTCGATGGCCTGTTCACCCTGTCGCTGTTTGACCTGACGCGCCAGAACGTCCCTTCCAATGTCACTCTGTTCACGCAGATGCAGACCGGTGAAGTGCGCTCTCGCGGCGTTGAACTCGAAGGCAAGGTGAACGTGACCGACGATTTCCGGGTCACGGGTGCATTCACGGCCTACGACATCGACATCACCAAGGACGCCAACCCGGCGCTCATCGGCAAGACGCCCTTCATCGTGCCCGAAGTCATGGCTTCCGCCTCGGTCGACTATACGTTCCGCAGCGACTGGTATGACGGCATCTCGATCGGCGGCGGCCTGCGTTATGTTGGCTCTTCGTGGGCCGACAATGAGAACACGGCCAAAGTGCCGGCGGTCACGCTGGCCGATCTGAAACTCGGCTACGAGAAGGAGAATTGGGGGATCGATCTCAACATCACCAACCTCTTCGACAAAACCTATGTGTCGAGCTGCCAGACGACGCTGACCTGTTCCTATGGCGAAGGCCGCTCGTTCAAGCTGAAGGCGCATACGACTTGGTAGTCGACTTGGTTACAGCTTGCCAAACAAGCCAGTGATGATCCATCTGCCCAACAGACGGCAGGTGCTTGCGCTGGCGGCCGCGGCATTGCTGCCACCGGTCGCCGCCAGGGCCGCTACACCGCGCGTTGCAGCGATCGACTGGGGCATGCTGGAGACGTTGCTGGCGCTCGGCATCGAGCCGGTGGCGGCGACCGAACTGATCCAGTTTCGCAAGATCGCGGTCGAGCCGGCAGTGCCCCAATCGGTGACCGATCTCGGGCTGCGCGGCGCGCCCAATTACGAGCTGCTGCGCATCGTCGCGCCTGATGTCATCGTGATCTCCAATTTCTACGAATACCAGCGCCCGATGCTCGAACGCATCGCGCCGGTGTTTGCGCAAACGGTCTACGAGGCCGGCGTGCCGCCTTATGTGCTCGCCGAGGCAGCGACACTGGCCCTGGGCGAAAAGCTGGGACGGCAGGCCGAGGCGGAGCGCTATACCGATGAGACCGCTGATGAAATCGCGCGGCTGCGCGGCACCTTGCCGCGCGCTTCCGGGCGTCCGGTCTTCGTCATCAGCCTAGGCGATAGCAGGCATTTTCGCGCCTTTGGCCGCGACTCCATGTTCGGCGATGTGCTGACGCGTCTCGGCCTGGTCAATGCATGGACCGACGAGACGAGCTACAGCGCGGCGGCACCCGTCGGACTGGAGGCGCTGGCGCGCGTGCCCGAGGCGTCGATCCTGATCGTTTCGCCACTGCCGGCGGATGTCGGGCGTTCGCTTCCGACAAATGCCTTGTGGAACGCTCTGCCGGCGGTGCGTCAGAACCGCGTTGCCGTCCTGGAGCCGGTCAACCACTTTGGCTGCCTGCCATCGGCACGCCGCTTCGCGCGTCTGGCGACGGCCGCCCTTGCCGGGCAGGCCCATGGCTGAGCGCACTAAAAGCGATCACGCCGCGACGAGTGCCGCGCTGTTGCCAATCGCCCTGTGGGGCCTCCTCGCGGCTGTGGCAGCGCTCCTGTTCGCATGGCGGGTCGGCATGCAGTGGCCGGCTCCACTGCCGGGCGGCATCGGTCTCGACCGCGTCATCCTGCTCTACAGCACGCTGCCGCGCGGCGCGGTGGCGGTGCTGGCGGGCGCCGTGCTCGGCCTGTCCGGCCTGCTGTTGCAGCATGTGCTGCGCAACCCGCTGGCCGAACCGTCGACGCTTGGCATCTCGGCCGGCGCGCAGCTGGCGATGACGATCGTCTCGCTTTACGCACCGCTGCTGATGGAGCGGTCGCAGGGCCTGGTCGCCTTCGCCGGTGGCATCGCCGCGGTGCTGCTGGTGCTGGCATTGACCTGGCGGCGCGGGCTGGAGCCGGTGTCGGTCATGCTCGCCGGGATGATGGTGGCGCTGACCGCCAGTTCCGTCAGCGCAGCACTGATCCTCGCCAATGGCGATTACCTGTTTTCGCTGTTCATCTGGGGCGGCGGATCGCTGGTCCAGCAGGACTGGGAGCCGACCATCGCGCTGACGGTCAGGCTGGCGGCCGGCGCGGTTGCCGCATTGATGCTGCTGCGGCCGCTGACCATTCTTGGTCTCGACGATGCCTCGGCACGCAGCCTGGGCGTCGCCCGTCACTCAAGCCGCTTTCTCATCATCGCGCTTGCCGTGTGGATGGCGACGTCAGTCGCGGCAGAGGTTGGCGTCATCGGGTTCGTTGGTCTTGCAGCGCCGGCGCTGGCCACGCTTTCGGGCGCCCGCACACTGCGCCAAAAACTGATCACCGCGCCGCTGATCGGCGCCGTGCTGCTGTGGCTGACGGACGGGCTGGTACAGCTGGCCGCCGGTTCCGGTGGCGAACGCATTCCGACCGGCGCCGGCACCGCCCTGCTCGGCGGTCCGCTGCTGCTGTGGCTGTTGCCGCGGCTGCGCCTTCTCGAATGGCCGCATCTCGGCTCCAAGGGGGCAGCACCGCGCAAGGCCAGCCGGCCCCGGCTCATCATCCTGCTTCTGCTTGGGCTGGCGCTTGTCGCTGCCATCGTGGCGCTTGTCGTCGGGCGCGGCCCGGACGGCTGGTCTATTGCTGGGGGAGACCTGTTAACCGATCTCGCCGCGTGGCGCGCGCCGCGGATCGGCGTGGCGGCCGCCGCCGGCGCCATGCTCGCGGCCGCCGGCGTCGTCATCCAGCGGGTCACCGGCAACCCGCTGGCGAGCCCCGAAGTGCTTGGCGTCGGCACCGGCGCCGGTGCCGGCCTGACAGCCGTGCTGATGGTCAGCGCCACGGCCGATCTTGGCTGGCAGCTCGCCGGCTCAGCCCTGGGCTCACTGGTGGCCTTGATTGCCATGCTGGCCCTTGCCGCACGAGCAAAGTTCGGTGCCGAGCGGCTGCTGCTTGCCGGTATCGCCATGAGCGCGCTGTGCAGCGCTGCGATCACCGCGACGATCGCCATGGGCAACGCGCAGTCCTACATCCTGTTGCGCTGGCTGAGCGGCTCGACCGGCCAGGCGTCGGCGCTCGATGCAGGGCTAGCACTCGCCTGTCTGTTGCCGCTGACGCTGCCGCTGTTCCTCGCCGCGCGCTGGCTCGACATCCTGCCGCTCGGGTCCGACAGCGCACGCGGGCTGGGCGTGCCGGTCGCCGGCGGACGATTGATGCTGATCGTCGTTGCCGCGCTGCTGACCGCGCTGGCCGCCATGGTCGTCGGACCGTTGAGCTTCGTCGGCCTGATCGCGCCACACCTTGCCCGTCTGGTCGGCTTTTCCCGCGCCCGCGTCCATCTCGCCGGAGCGATGCTTCTGGGCGTCCTGCTGATGATCGTCTCGGACTGGCTGTCGCGCATGGCGGCCTTTCCCTACGAACTGCCCGCCGGCCTGTTCGCTTCGCTGCTTGGCGGGCCGTATCTCGTCTACCTGCTTGCCAAGGGCGTGCCGCGCCAGGGCTGACGGGTTCCGAAATGCTATGAGGTTCTATCCATAGGGCTAGGCCAGTGCGGCCAAGCTGGCGCGCATCGATCGGTCATGTTCCGGCAGCCGTGATACGGTCGGCAGGCCGCGGGCTTCCTGGGCACCGAAGCCCAACCGTGTCAGACAGGCGCGCGCCAAGGCCGCATTGCTGTCGATGACGACCAATCCATTGACACCGTTGAGGCTGGCGGCCACCACCGACAGTTCGGTGCAGCCGAGCAGGGCTGCATCGGCGCCGGCCGCTTGCGCGATGTCGAGCGCGCGCTCGGTTTCAACCGCCGCATCCGCGATCGAACCTGCCTTGACGAGGCTGATCGCGCTGTCGACGCAGGCCTGAAACTCGGTGTTCGCGGGAAGGCAGAGCTCAAATCCCGCCGCCGACATCCTGTCCTGATAGAAGCCGGAGACCAGCGTGCCTTGGGTGGCGAGAACAGCAACCCGGCCCTGATCCAGGCTGCGACGCGTCTCCGTCACCACAGCATCTCCGATATGGATGATTTCCGCGCGCGAATTCGCCGCCAGTTGGCTGTACCAATGGTGGGCGGTGTTGCACGGCATCGCGATGCGGGCGACGCCGAGCGCATTGAGCGTCGCGACCGCGGCTTTCAAAGGCGCCAGCGGCCCATCATGGCCGGCAAGGATCGCTTCGGTCCTGTCGGGCAGCTGTGGGACACTGAGGATCACGGCAGGCACATGTTCGTTGTCTCTGAGCGCCTGGGTCATCCGGGTCAGCTTGAAGTAGAAATCAGCCGAAGCAAGCGGCCCAAGACCGCCGATAATGCCGAGCTGGGGACGGATGCTGTCGTCGATCATCTGACAGGCTCGGCTTCGAGCTGGTCCGAGGCGGCGTCAGGCTGCGTCGTCTCCCTGTGGCTGGGAGCGATCATTGCCGTGCTCGCCGCGACGGTGCAGACGCTGGCCAGCGTCATGAACGTGTCGACGGCTGCATCCACCGCGACGAACAGGACGAACGCCGCCTCGAAGGGAAGCTTCAGGTAGCCGCAGACGATGGACATCTGGGACAGGATGAGCAGGCTGCCCATACCGCCGGTGGTGAGCGCGAGAAGCGCTGAGATGATGCCGACGAGCACGAGGTCCGAGACTGCAAGCTGGTGGCCGTAAAGCTGGGCAATGAACAGCGCACCCGAGGTGTAGAGCAGCGCCGGGCCAGTGCGCAGCAATGCCGCCTGCAGCGGCACGAGCAGTTCGACCACCACCAGGCTGAACCGCAGGCGCTCGCTCAAAAGGTTGATGACCCATGGCAGCGAAGCGACCGTAGAGCGTGTGGTGATGGCCACCATGAGAAGCGGCTGGCAGGTCTTGATCGTGGTCCAGTAGCTTCGTCGCGACCGGATGGCGATAATGGCAAAGGCCCCGGCAACGAATATGAGGCAGGAAAGACCCATAACCAGCAGGTAACCGCCCATCAGCGTGAGCGGCTTGGTTCCGGTCGACGCGGTCTGGTCCGCGATCAGGATGAAAGTTGCAAAGGGCAACCCCCAGATGAACCAGTTGGTGAGCACCGTGCAGGCCCGGTAGACCGCGTTGAGCGCCTGGGTCAGGCTCATGGACGAAGGCTGGGGAATCTTCCCCATCGCGAGCCCGAAAAGCAGGCAGAACAGCAAAACCTGGATGGTCTGGCCCGAGGCCAGCGCGTTGAAGACGTTGTTCGGCACCAGGTCGAGCAGGATCGAGTGCCCGCCATTGGGGTCGCCATTGGAGGGCGGCGGCTGGAACGGGAAGGCGAGATCGGTGGACACGCTGCCTTGCGAATTGATGAACTCGCCAAGCTCGATGCGCGACTGCGGATTCTCGATCTGGCCCGGCTGCAGGATCAGCGACAGGGTGCCGCTCACCAGCACGCTCAGGAACGACACGACCAGCACGGCCATACCCACCTTGCCGAGGTAGCGGACCGATTTGGGATCCTGGACCATTGCCGTGATGGAGAAGATGACCGACGAGACCAAATAGGGCAGGACGACCATCTTGAGGAAATTCAGGTAGAGCTGTGCGACAGGGCTGATCGCATGGGCAAAGTCTGGATAATAGAGGCCGCACAATATCCCTGCAGCAATCATCACAATCGTCGTCACGGGCGAGCGCAGGATACGCCTTGCCGCGAGGCGCCAGTCGAAAGGCAGGGGTCCGGCTACCTCGGAGATGGCCATGTCAGGCTTTGCTCCCCAGGCGATAGCGGGCGATGATCTCATCCGTGTTGAGAATCTGCTGACCCCGCGCGAGATCGAGATAGAGATCGACAAAGGCCGCGAGGTGCGGATTGTCGGGCCGCACGCCGACTGCGATCGTATCGACCTTGTCGGTCAGCGTGATCGAGCGCGCGACAACCGTCATCGACGGATCGTCGACCATCAGCTTCTTGATCTCGAAATCATCGCGATAGGCCATGTCGATCGTCCCGTTTCGGATCGCATCGATGATCAGATCCCAGCTTGCCAGGCGGTGGATTTGCGCATGCGGGAAGGTCGTGGCCGCATAGGTGGCGAATGAAGAGCCCTCGATCACGCCAAGATCGCCTGAGAAATCACGGACGATCTGTTCGGCCGGTTTGCCTTGCGCGATACGCGCCAGGTTGAGGCGGTTGGCGATCAGCCCTTGCCGCAGCATGGCGTAGGGGCGGGAATAGATGATCGACCGGCCGCGCTGAAGCGTCCGGCTGAGCTTGCCAATCGCCATGTCGGCCTGTCCGGAACTGACCTGACTGACGATATCGTCGAACGTTGCGGCGGATCGGTCGAATACCGGCTCGACGCCAAGCGCCGCGGCGATGCCGTGGGCCAACTCCATGTCTATGCCATCGTCCCCCGATCCGTCGGCCGGAAAGAACGGATTGGAAGCGAAGGCCGGCATTGCGATGCGCAATGCATCGCCGCTCGCGATAGGTTGAGGGGCGTTCTCCGCCTGCTGTCCCGGAGTGCTGGCTGCGCGGGCTTGCGAGATCAGCAACCCGCCGCTCCCGGCCGCAAGCAGTGTACGACGTGTAACCGACATGCGCGTTCTCAATTAACCCGGGAAAGCTGCAACATGCACAACCCGCGTTAAACAAACGTGTATATTACACTGAGCCTTTTTATGTATCGGACAAGCAGCTTAGCGCCACAAAATATCAGCATTGCCTAATATATTAGGAAAAGCGGAAGGATCGCGTTGCTTCCCGCCGGGCGATCGTCTGGATTGTCAAAACGTCTCGACCCAAGGCCGTAACTCAAGCTCCGAGCTCCAGGCGCTGCGATGCTGGCGATGGACCGCGAGATAGGCCTCGGCGATAGCGTCCGGCGACAGGCGGCGGTCCTGTAGGTCGGGATCGGCTGCCTGTCCGGGCGGCGCGATCTGGCCGTCGATAATGAAATGGGCGACGTGGATGTTCTGCGGGGCGAGTTCGCGGGCCATGGACTGCGCCAGGCCGCGCAGGCCGAATTTCGGCATGGCAAAGCCGGCCGAGCCGGGAAAGCCCTTCACACTGGCAGTGGCGCCGGTGAACAGGATCGAACCGGATCCCCGGACAAGCAGCCGGCGCGCCGCCTGCTGGCCGACCAGGAAGCCGCCATAGGCGCCGACCAGCAATGCCTGTTTGACCGCTTCCGCATCGAGCTCGGCGATCGGGCCGCGTGTGCGTGCGCTGGCGTTGAACACCACGAGCGCCAGCGTGCCGGCCTTGTCGGCGGTGTCGAACAGCCTGGCGACGGACGCAGCGTCGGCGACATCCGTCTCAACGGCCAGAGCACCGGTTTCGCCGATCAGAGCGCTGAGCTTCTCGACGTTACGGGCGGCCAGAACCACGCGAAAGCCTTCCCGGGTGAGAAGGCGCGCAAGCGAGGCGCTCAGACCAGCGCCCGCGCCTGCAATAACGGCCACATTGGATGAGGTCATGATTTTCTCTCCCTTGCGGATTTCGGCGGAAGCGTTCGCCAGACCAGACAAGGTCGCGCCTTCGGGGCTGACAGGCAAGAGGTGGCATCTCGTTGGCTGTTGAACCAGACGGGCTGCAGAAACGACGTTGCGCGGTCCAATATCGCCTGTGGAGCTACGAAAGCCGCTCGGCCTTCAGCACCGAGACCGCCACTTCGAAAGGGACAAGGCTTGGACCTTGCCCGCCGCCCGGATTCATTAGACCAACATTTTGGCGGTAGAATCGTCAGGTTTCGTAAAGCTGTCGGCGATCTCATCAATGGGACTGGAGCGTGGTCCCGAAAAGTGGGAAACGGTTTTCGGAAAAGATTATGCTCAACAAGGAAACGATTATGGAACCAATCTGGGCCGTCGGCCTGATGACCGGCACGGTGCTGGACGGCAACATCGACGTCGCGCTGATCAAGACCGACGGCGAACGTATCGAGGATTTCGGCACCTATCGGCTGATGCCCTATCCTCCGTCGATCCGCTCCCTGCTGGAAGAGACGCTGACGGAGGCGCGGGCGTGGAACTTTGACGGGCCGGAGCCGGCGATCTTCCGCACCGCGGAGGAAGCCCTGACGCGTGCCCAGTCAGCAGCCGTCAAGGAATTGGTCGAAGGCTATGGCATGACGATGGCCGATATCGGCGTCGTCGGTTTTCACGGCCAGACCGTTCTGCATCGCGCGCCGCAGGTTGGACGGCTGGGCCAGACAAGGCAACTCGGCGATGGTGAGCTGATGCATGCCATATTGGGTACCAAGGTCGCTTACGATTTCCGCTCGGCCGACATGCGCGCCGGGGGGCAAGGCGCGCCGCTGGCCGCGGTCTATCACACCGCGTTGATGCGCGGCGCCGGCGCCAATGGCGAGGTGGCCGTACTCAATCTCGGCGGCGTCGCCAACATCACCTGGTGGGATGGCGCCGACAATGTCGTTGCCTTCGACACCGGCCCCGCCAACGCGCCGCTGAACGATTTCATCAAGTCGAAGGGGCTCGGCGAGATGGACCGCGACGGCGCGCTCGGCGGTGCGGGCAAGGTGGACGAGGCGCGGCTGGCCAAGCTGCTGCAGCACCCCTATCTCACCAAGCCCTATCCCAAATCGCTGGACCGTTTCGACTTCGGCGCCGCCATGGCGGACGGGCTGGATGCGGAGGATGGCGCGGCACTGCTGACCGCCTTCACCGCTGGAGCCGTCGGCAAGGCACTCGACCTCTTACCAAGCCGTCCTAAAAAACTGGTGGTCAGCGGCGGCGGCCGCCACAACCCGACCATGATGGCGATGCTGACCAGCCGTGCCGGCGTCGAAGTGGTGCAGGCCGAGAGCCTCGGCTGGAGCGGCGATGCGGTCGAGGCGGAGTGTTTTGCCTTCCTCGCGGTGCGCGTGCTGCGCGGCCTGCCAATCAGTTTTCCGAGCACGACCGGCGCACCGCGGCCGATGCGGGGCGGAAAACTCGCCAGTTAGAGCCTCTTCCATCCCGGAACGGGATGGGATGACCTTTCCCGCCCGGCCGACTTTCAGGCGATGCGGCTTTTTGCTCAGGTTTTGCAGTCGAAAGGTCTTCGGAATAGTCGAAAAGCTTTTCCGCCGGGACCCACTGTCATCCAACCGTTAAGAAGAATTAATACAAGACAACAGCGATCTTGTTTTCAGCTGACGCCTCATTTCGCAGGCGTATGGCCATTGATGCGCGCCTGCATAGCGGCGGCAGTATAGTTGGGATTCAATTTATGTTGTCAGCAGGTTTAGCTTTATTGCGCGGTGCACGGCCGACGATTTCGGGGGCGGCAGCTGCGCTCGCCCTTGCAATCATCGGGGCCATGATCGGATCCGCTGCGCGGGCTGAGCCCATTCGCGGTGCGGGGTCGACACTGGCCGCGCCGATCATCGGCAAGTGGGCAACGACATACAAGGCTGCACGCGCCGACGGCGGCGACTTCTTCACGCTGGACTGGACCGTCGATTATGAACCGGTCGGATCCCTTGCCGGCCTGATGCGGCTTGCGCAGCCCGAACTGGATTTCGCCGCCACGGATGTTCCCGTGCCGGCTGATGATCTCGCCAGGAACGGCCAGCAGCAATTTCCGATCGTCATGGGCGGGATCGCGGTGGTCGCCAATCTCGATGGCCTGCCGGAGCAAGGTCTGCGCCTCTCCGGCCCGGTGATCGCCGACATCTATCTGGGCAAGATAAAGTCCTGGTCCGATCCTGCGATAAGGGTGCTCAATCCCGACATAGCCCTTCCCGATCTCGCCATCGGCGTCATCCACCGGCAGGACGGTTCGGGCTCAACCTATGTCTTCACCGAGTTTCTGTCATCGACAAGCGAAGACTGGAAGACGAAGCTTGGAGCCGACACTCTGATCGACTGGCCGCTCGGGACAGGCGCGGAAGGTACGCAAGCGCTTCTTCGTGCCGTGGCTGCGAGCAAGGGGGCGATTGCCTACGCCGAATACGGCCAGGTTCTTCGCGCCGGCCTTCCCTTCGCAGCGGTCCAGAACAAATCCGGCAAGTTCGTCAAACCGGACCCGCAGGGCGTGCAAGCAGCGGCCACCTCCGTCGCCTGGGGGGAAACGACCGACTTCTTCGCCTCCCTCACCAATCGCAGCGGAGATGGTGCGTACCCGATCAGCACGGCGGTGTTCGCCGTTGTCCAGGTCTCGGGGCGTTCGGAACATCGCTATCGCCGCGTGCATGATCTTTTCCGGCTCGCCTTCGCGCAAGGTGCCGGCGACGCCACCGCACTCGGCTATGTGCCGCTGCCGAAAGCGCTCATTGGCCAGATCGAACAGTATTGGGCAAGGCAATTGCCGGTCGGAAACTGACCCGAACGAAGCTGCCTTGCGCAGCAACTGAACTTCATACCGCGTCGTCGTGGCGACTTGTTGGGGACTGCCTGAAATGGACATAGATATCTTCAAGGACATCCTCGTGCCGGTGATCGGCGGCTTGGGCATCTTCATGCTCGGTCTGGATTTCATGGCAAACGGCATCCAGGCGCTGTCGGTCAACCGGATGCGCGACTTTCTCGCCAAGGCAGCCGGTACGCCGGTCAAAGGCGTGCTGGCGGGAACGCTGATCACCGGCGTCATCCAGTCGTCGACGGCGATGAGCGTCATGGTCGTCGGGCTGGTCAATGCCGGTGTCATCGCCCTGCGGCCGGCGATCAGCGTGATCATGGGCGCCAACATCGGCACCACGCTCGGCAACGGGCTCATCGCCCTGCCGCTCGGTCCGCTCGGATTGATCCTGGCCGGCGTGTTCTCGCTGGTCTACTGCTTCGCCAAAAGCGAAAAGGTGAAGAACATAGCGCTCGCCTGCATGGGTTTCGCTCTGATCTTCTACGGCCTCAACCTGATGACCGGCGGCCTGCGTCCGCTTCGCAACCTGCCGGAAGTCATGGCGCTGCTGCAGACGCTGACGGCCGACTCCTACCTCAACCTTTTCAAATGCGTGTTCATCGCCGCCGGCGTGACCGCGATGATCCACTCGTCCTCGGCGACGATCGGCATCGTCATGGGCCTTGGCGCGGCGGGCATTCTCGACTGGACAACCGCCGTCGCCTTCTCGCTCGGTGCCGATCTCGGCACCACGATCACGTCGTGGATGGCTTCGCTCAACCTTTCGAAGAACGCCAAGCGGACCGCCTATGCGCACATCTCGTTCAATATCATCGGGGTGTGCATCACCATCCCTCTGTTCTTCGTCTCCATCCAGGTGCTGGAATGGGCCATGCAGTTCTTCGGCGGCGATCCGGCCGTTCCGGTGATTGTCGACGGCAAGGAGACCTTCCCCCTGGTGCCGGTCGCGGTCGGCCTCTACTCGACCTTCTTCAACGTCTTCAACACAGTGCTGCTGTTCCCGTTCATCGGCGTGTTCGAGCGGGTGCTATCGCGTGTCGGCCACACGGATGCCGACGACGCGGAGGATTTCTCGACGCCGAAATTCCTCGACCGCAAACTGGCCAGCGATTTTGCCAAGGCCATTCCCGCCGTGCAGCAAGAGACGGCCCGCCATCTGGAGGCCGGCGCCATGTTCCTCGACATCGCACGCTCTTCCAAGAAGGCGCCGTCGGATCCGGGCGAGCACTATCTGGCGACCGACATCCTCAGCCGCGATATCCGCGCCTACACCGCCGCGCTGATGA
>NZ_RZPQ01000210.1:0-8056 GCF_003999135.1 Mesorhizobium sp. M7A.F.Ca.CA.004.06.1.1
GGGGGGGGCCCGCCACTCGCCGCCAGATAGCTCGGTCAGGCCTAATTCCGGCCTGCCGACCGCCTCGGCCACCCAATCGCGCAACGTGGGGATTTTCGAGCTTTCGGAGAAGGTGCATTCAAACGCCGTCGCCACATGCTTCGGACAGCGCGACCATGTCTCCCGAGCCTCCCGCGACGCTTCGATGCCCGGGCCGCCTGAATGGCTGGGAAACAGGTGAATGCGGTCCGTATCGATACCCAGTTCACGCAGCCACACGATAACGGCATGCATCGAACTGCCGGACAGGCCAGGACCCTCGTCGACAACGGCGAAACGCGCCGATGGATTGTTCATCCAAGTGGCGATCGACTGCGGATCGGCGTTGATATACCTGCGGAAGGGATGGCCGATCGGGCGAACGCTGAATGGTGCCGGCGCACCAATCGAGGCCGCCACCATAGCTGCCAGCCCGAGGCCGATGCTGCGGACGCCGATCACGCATGTGTTCGCATCGAGACCCGACTTCTGCGCCGCGTCCAAATAGCTTTCGGGATAAAGCGCATAGTGCGCATAACCCTCGGCAGAGCCGGTCACAACCTCGGCCTTGCAGTCGAGCCCGGCCAGCTGTTTGAGAAGTCCCGGATCGATGCCACCGCCGACGCCGAAACCGCTTTGCCACGACTTCGCCACCTCTGCCGCGAGTCCGACCAACAACTTGGCGCCTTGCTGTTGTCGCGGCGAAAAGATGTCGATGCCGCTGGTTTGGAAATCGACATCGGCAAGCGCCTGAACCAGCTCCGACACGCTGATGAATAGTCCGACCAATGCAGCATGGCGTTGGACGCCATGAGACATCCGATCCAGGCTTTCGGCCATTTCGTTTGCTGCTTCCCGAAGCTGCTCTGCGCTCTCGGTCTGCCTGTGGTCGCCGTAGACGATCATCGATCGGTTTTCCAATGTTGCCGTGCGGCAACGCATCGAATGCAGCTTCGATCCATGCAGTCTCGCGCAATTTTTCGATGGGCGGAGGAACATTCCGGCACGCTGATGGTTCGGCGCCAGGAACTTACCTTTGAACAACATAGGGTGGCGGTTTCGTGGGATCGAAAAAGGTTCGTGTTGGTATCGTTGGGGTCGGCAACTGCGCATCCTCCCTGGTGCAGGGCCTCTCGTTTTATCGTAACGCGAAAAGCAACGAACCAATCCCTGGGCTGATGCATGCCGACCTTGGCGGCTACCATGTCGACGACATCGAGATTGTCTGCGCATTCGATGTCGCCAGGAGCAAGGTTGGCCGCGACGTCGCGGAAGCGATCTATGCCGCCCCGAACAACACGTTCCGCTTCGCCGACGCGCTGACAACCGGCATTCGCGTCGAGCGCGGGCCGACGTTGGACGGGATCGGCAAATATCTGCGCGACGAGATTGAAGAAGCTCCGGAGCCGGTTGCCAATGTCAGCGAGATCCTGCGCGACAGCAACGCTGACGTGCTGGTTTCCTACCTGCCGGTGGGTTCTGAGGAGGCAACTTGCTTCTATGCCGAATGCGCACTCGAGGCCGGCTGCGCCTTCGTCAATTGCATACCAGTTTTCATCGCCTCACGCCCGGAATGGCGCCGGCGCTTTGAGCAGCGAGGACTGCCGCTGGTCGGCGACGATATCAAGAGCCAGGTCGGCGCGACCATCGTGCACCGGCTGCTGGCCAATCTCTTCCGCGAACGCGGCGTACGCATCGACCGCACCTATCAGCTGAATTTCGGCGGCAACACCGATTTTCTCAACATGCTGGAACGCGAGCGGCTGGAATCGAAGAAAATCTCGAAGACACAGTCCGTGGCCAGCCAGTTCGATGTTCCCCTGGAGCCAGGCAATATCCACGTTGGGCCCAGCGACCACGTACCGTGGCTGACCGATCGCAAGTGGGCCTATATAAGGGTGGAAGGCACGACTTTCGGCGGCGTGCCGCTCAATGCCGAGCTCAAGCTGGAAGTCTGGGATTCTCCAAACTCGGCCGGCGTGGTGATCGATGCGGTACGCTGCGCCAAGCTGGCGCTCGATCGCGGCATGGCCGGAGCGCTGACCGGTCCCTGCAGTTATTTCATGAAGTCGCCTCCCGAACAGTTCACCGACGCCGAAGCGCGGCAGCGCACGCTCGCTTTTATCGCAGGCAAGGACGAGCCTTTGCTCGATGCCGCGGAATGACGACGACCTTCTTTCTGATCCGCCATGCGGCACACGACAATGTCGGCTCCTATCTGGCAGGCCGTATGGACGGCGTTTGCCTCGGGGATGCTGGTAAGGCGCAGGCAACGCAGCTTGGCTGCCGCATGGCCCGGGAGCCGATTGCAGCGATCTTGTGCAGCCCGCGCGAGCGGACCCGGGAGACGGCCCTGCCAATCGCGTTCGCCTGCGGCGTCGGGGAAATCGCGATCTGTGCCGAACTCGACGAGATCGACTTCGGCGACTGGTCGGGAAAGACCTTCGATGAGTTGAGCGGCAACGCCGGCTGGCGAGCCTGGAACGACCAGCGGCAGGAGGCCAGGACACCAAACGGCGAAACCATGCTGGATGTCCAGCAGCGCGTCGTCGCGGTGATGAACGCTGTCCACGAGCAGCATCAGAATCAGTGTGTCGCCCTGGTCAGCCACGCCGATGTGATCAAGGCCGCCGTCTGCAAAGTCCTTGGCTTGCCGGCCGGCGACTGCTTTCGCTTCGACATCGATCCCGCCTCGATCACCACGATCGTGTCGGGCGACTGGGGGGCGAAGCTGATCCGATTGAACGAAGTTGCCTGACGAGGATTTGCCGGATGCAGATGGTCATTTTCGGTCTTACCGTCACGTCTTCATGGGGTAACGGCCATGCCACCTTATGGAGGGGACTGATCAGAGCCCTCGCCCGGCGCGGCTGGTCCATCACCTTCTTCGAACGCGACACACCCTACTATGCCGGAACGCGCGATGTTGATCATCTGGACGGCGGCAACATCGTGCTCTATCCGGACTGGGAGGATATCCGCCGGGTCGCGGAGCAAACGATCAAACGATCGGATGTCGTTATCGTCACCTCTTATTGTCCCGATGCCGTGGACGCCTCGCGGCTGGCGCAGCAGGCAGGGCGCGGACTGCGGGTCTTCTACGATCTGGACACTCCGGTCACGCTTGCCCGCATCGAACAAGGTGAGCGTCCACCCTATTTCGGCCCCGAGGGTCTTGCCGATTTCGACCTCGTCCTGAGCTACACAGGCGGCTCGGCGGTCGACGCGCTGAAGGCGGTTCTGGGCGCGCGTCACGTGGTGCCGCTCTATGGGCATGTCGATCCGGATCAACACCGGGCGGCTACGCCGCGGGCCGAGTTCAAGGCCGATCTCTCCTATCTCGGAACCTACGCGCCCGATCGCCAGGCGGCCGTCGAGAATCTGCTGGTTCGCCCAGCTGCGCGCTTGGCGGACCAGCGCTTCATCATCGGCGGCGCACAATATCCGCAGGAATTCCCGTGGAGCGACAACATCTTCTTCGTCAGGCACCTTCCGCCGGCCGATCACCCGGCGTTTTTCTCATCCTCTCGTCTGACACTGAATGTGACCCGCGAGGCGATGGCGCAAAAGGGCTGGTGCCCTTCGGGCCGGTTGTTCGAAGCAGCGGCATGTGGAGCGCCTATCGTAACCGACACATGGCCGGGCCTAAGCAGCTTCTTCGAACCCGGCAGCGAGATCCTGCTGGCCCACGACACCGATGACGTGGTCGCGGCGCTCGCCTTACCCGCAGGAGAACTCGATGCTATCAAAACCCGTGCGCGCCAACGGGTTCTCGACGAACACACCTCTGGCCGGCGCGCGGCGGAGCTGGACCAGATTCTAAACGACGCCTTTCAAAGATCTCCCGGCGAACCGATGATGGAAGCAGTCTGATGTTGGGCATTGTGCCCGCTGCCGGGCGCGGCAGCCGCATTCAACCGCTCGGCTTCTCGAAAGAGCTGCTGCCGGTCGGCAGCCGGATCGATGGACAGACCGAGCGTCCCTGCGCCGTGAGCGAGTATCTGGTGCGGCGGATGGTGCACGCTGGTGTCGACAAGATCTGTTTCATCATTGGATCGGGCAAATCCGACATCCTCGAATATTACGCTGTCGGCTATGGTGACGCCGCGGCTCTCTTCGTGGTGCAGCCCAATCCCGTTGGACTTTGCGATGCGATTTTTCGGGCAGCGCCTCTCGTCGCGTCCGATGAGGTCGTCCTGGTCGGCCTTCCCGACACGATCTGGTTTCCCGAGGACGGCTTCTGTCATTTGCCTGACGATCAGCTTTCATTTCTGCTCTTCCCGGTGGATCGTCCGGAATTCTTCGACGCCGTCGTTGTCGATGACCACGAGCGCGTGATCGAAATCCAGGTCAAGCAACAGGACGCCGCCACGAACTGGGTTTGGGGTGCGTTCAAGATGCCGGGCCAGATCCTGCATCAGCTTGCGGCACTCTGGCGTGAACGGGAATGCCGTGACGAATATATCGGCACGTTGGTCAACGCCTACCTTGCGGCCGGAGGTCAAGCCTCCGGCGTCAAGGCTGGGTCGGCCTATGTCGATGTCGGCACGTTCAACGGCTATCGCACGGCTCTGCGGCTGCTCGAGGACGGCGCCGCACCCGTCCGTCACCAACCCGCCACGATTATGCCAGGTGCCCGTTCGCATGTGCCTGTCGTTCCCGGCGAAGGAGCCTGATCATGCTGCATTCCCATGCCGAAATCCGCCGACGTATCGATGCTCTCGGCCCATGGTTCCACAACATGGAACTGGCGGGTGTCGAACCCGCCCCCAACCATTTCCTCGGCAATTACCCGCGAATAAAATGGCGAAAATTCGCGGAGGCCATTCCCGCCGATCTGACAGGCAAGACGGTGTTGGATATTGGTTGCAATGCCGGTTTCTATTCCATCGAGATGAAACGGCGAGGTGCTGCCCGTGTCCTCGGCATCGATTTCGATGAGGCCTATCTGGCGCAGGCCCGCTTTGCCGCCGAGATCGCCGATTGCGAGATCGAATTCCAGAAACTTTCGGTCTACGACGTCGGCGCCCTGAGTGAAACGTTCGATGTCGTGCTGTTCATGGGGGTGCTTTATCACCTGCGCCACCCCTTGCTCGCGCTCGACCTTATCCGTGAGCACGTCGCCGGTGACCTGATGATCTTCCAGTCCATGCAGCGCGGCAGCACAGATCTGCCCGAGATGGAAGAGAACTATCATTTCTGGACGCATGACCTGTTCGACCGGCCGGAATTTCCCAAGCTCCATTTCATCGAGCACCGCTATGCCGATGACCCGACCAACTGGTGGATACCCAACCGCGCCTGCACCGAAGCGATGCTGCGCAGCGCCGGTTTCGAGATCGTTCTGCACCCCGAACAGGAGGTCTATTTCTGCCGCGCCGCCGGCGACGCGGCCAGTGGGGGTCCCGTCTACCCCTCGAAAGGACAGCGCCATGATTGAAGCCGCGATGATCTGGAACGAGCCCAATAACAAATCGCATTGGGATCCCGAGCTCGACCCCGATTGGAGCCGCTTCGCCGGGATGGCAATCCTGGCGGCGGACGCAATCGCATCTGAAAACCCGGCTTTGACCAAAGTGCTCGGTGGCATCTCGCCAATAGATCCGGGGTTCATCACCCGCATGAAGGAATTCGGCGTGCTGGATCATGTCGATGCCGTCGCCGTGCACGGCTTTCCCCTCGACTGGAATCTGTGGCAGATCCAGGAATGGCCGCAGAAGATCGGCGAGATCGCGACCGTCACCGATCTTCCCATCTGGGTCAGCGAAGTCGGCGTATCGACCTTCGGCGCCGAGGAAATCCAAGTCTGGGGGCTCAAGCGCACAGCTGAATTGCTGCTCGGCAATGCGCCACGCATCCAGTGGTACAGCCTCTACGATCTTCCGCGTGAATGGGAAGCAACGACGCGTCACCGCGAAGCCGAGGGCTCCTCTTACTATCGTCATTTCCATATGGGGCTGCTACGCCAGGACGGCACGCCAAAGCCCGCGCTGGAGGAATTCCTGCGCCATACACCCGCAATGGGCCTGGTGCAGTGGTTTCATTTCGAAGACCCGCGGCTGGACGATGCCGTCGCCTGGATGAAGCGGCTGGGTGTCACCAATATGCGTACCGGGCTTTCCTGGGCGGACAGTTTTCGGCCGAATGCGCTGGACTGGTTCGACCGGCAGATGGAAGCACTCGCCGATTTCGATGTGACGGTCACCTTCTGCTTCACACCTCAGCACCGCGGAATGATGCCCCACCACACCAGCCCGCCCCTGGTGCCGGAGGAGTTCGCTGAATTCTGTTCAACCATGATCCGCCGCTATGCGCCTGGCATGACATCCGCCTCGCTCCCCACGCAGCGGGCCTCGGCCGCGTGAAATGTCATGCTGCCCATGCATCAGATGCAGGACTTCGCGACGCCGTTGACAGGTGGAGATACGGCGCAGGGCAACGAGACGCGCCCAGGCGAGACACTCACCGTCCTCAATGTCGCCTACCCTCTCGCGCCCGTCGGCCCCGACGCTGTCGGCGGTGCCGAACAGGTTCTGTCGATGCTCGATCGGGCACTGGTTCAGGCCGGTCATCGATCTATCGTCATTGGCTGCCGAGGCTCCAGAACGAGCGGCACGCTTGTGGAAATACCGGCCGAAAACGGCGTACTCGACGAGGCGGCGAAGAGCCGCGCGCAACAGGCCCATCGCGAGGCGATCGCGGCTGCCCGTGCCCGATGGCCCATCGACGTGGTTCATCTGCACGGCATAGATTTCGACGCTTATCTGCCCGACGATGGTCCGACCTTGGTGACCCTCCACCTGCCATTGGATTGGTATCCGGCCGCGGCATTGCGCCCCACGCGCGGTGATCTCTGGCTCCATGCGGTCTCGCCCACCCAGCAGAAAACCGCGCCATCAGACGCCCGGCTGACGGCGCCGATTCCGAACGGCGTTGACATCGAAGCACTGACCCTGCTGCAGTCGAAGCGCGGCTTTGCCCTTGTTCTAAGCCGGGTTTGTCCGGAAAAGGGCGTCCACCTGGCGCTCGACGCAGCCAAACAGGCAGATGTGCCGCTGGTCATCGGCGGCAAGGTCTATCCCTATGAAACGCATACGCGGTACTTTCGCGATGAGGTCCAACCTCGCCTCGATGGCCGCCGCCGCTTCCTTGGCCCTCTCGGCTTCACCGCCAAGCGACGCATTCTCAATGCGGCGCGCTGTCTGGTCATTCCGAGTCTCGCAGCCGAGACCAGCTCGCTTGTGGCCATGGAGGCCCTCGCCTGCGGTACCCCGGTGGTCGCCTTTCCAAATGGTGCGCTTCCCGATGTCATAGAGCACGGCAGGACGGGCTTTCTCGTCGATACGGTCGACGAGATGGCCCAAGCCATTCTTGCGGCGCCCAGCTTGGATGCCGAGACATGCAGGGCCGAAGCGCGACGGCGGTTTTCGCTGGAACGCATGATCTCGTCTTACATGGACGCCTATCAAGCGCTGGCACGGCTTGGCACTGGTCGCCGGCGCTTCGCGGCGACGCCGTGAGCTAAACTGTGCTGCGCAGCGAAATCATCGGTGACCTCACACAATTGGACGCCTTGACGCCGCACTGGTGGAAACTGTGGCAGCAGAGTCCCTCGGCGACTCCGTTTCAATCTCCCGCCTGGCTGGTGCCGTGGTGGCACGCATTCGCACCTGGTGAACTGGCGACGGTCGCGGTCTGGCGTGGCGACGATCTGGTCGGGCTGGCGCCATTCTACCTTGAGCATGGGATATCCGGTTCGAAGCTGCTTCCGGTCGGCATTTCGCTCAGCGATTATCTGGACATTCTGGCTGTCCCTGGGAGCGAAGCCGAGGTCGTCGACATTGTCGCCGAGTCGATCCTCTCGATCGGGTGGGCGCAATGGATCTTGTCGGACTTGCCGCAGGACAGCCTCTCCCTTGCGATGACGCATCCCGAGATGGATTGGCCGACCGCCCATGCCGCCTGCCCCGTGCTCGCCCTCGCCGGCGACGAAACGCTTGCAGGCTGCGTCCCCGCAAGACGCAGACGCCAGTTGCGT
>NZ_RZPQ01000211.1:0-8049 GCF_003999135.1 Mesorhizobium sp. M7A.F.Ca.CA.004.06.1.1
ATCAAGGGCTGCGGACCGAACTCCTCCAAGAAGCTCGGTTTGGTGCAAGGCGACCAGGCCAATTCGTCGAGCCTCTACCAATATGCCGGCATCATGAAGGTGCTGGACAAGAACCCCGACTTCAAGGTGGTGGCCAAGCCGGATTCCAACTGGGACGCGACCACCTCGCGCAACGTGACGACGACGATGCTGCAGCAGAATCCCGACATCTGCGCCATCATCGATTTCTGGGACGGCGATGCCACCGGCGCGGCTGCCGCGATCCGCGACGCCAAGCTCGACGGCAAGGTGTTCCTGGTCACCACGGGCGGTGGCGAGAAGGCGGCCGATTGCGACAAGCTGCAGGACGGCACCTATGGCGCTGTGGTGATGACCGATCTTGCCCGTCAGTCGGGCGACATGAACGCCATCATCAAGTTCCTGCTGCAGAGCGGCCAGCCGGCCGGCACCTCGCACACCTACATCTACACGCTGGAGAAGGCGACGACCAAGGCTGACCTGAAGCCCGATAGCTGCTGGGACCTGAAGGCACTGCAGGCAGAAGCGGCGGCGAAGTAAGCCAAGCCTCTTCAATCCATATCGATGAGGTGGTCGGATTGCCTGGCCACCTCTTTGTCTTTTCTCTTGCAGCAGTGACCTGATGTCCTTTCGCGAACGCCTCCAGTCCTGGCGCTACAATCTCGTGCCCGACCATGTCGTCGGTGAGATCCTGACCAAGCGCTGGACCGACAACGCCATTCCGTTCCTGGCGCTGGTGGCGACGCTGGCAACCTTCGGCTCGCTCATCCCGGGCTTCTTCAAGCTGACGGCGCTGCAGGATTCGACCCGTCAGCTCGGCGAATTCTCGCTGATCGTCACCGGCATGACGGTGGTCATGCTGGGCGGCGGCATCGACCTGTCGGTCGGTTCGATCTTCGCGCTCTCCTGTTTTTCCGCGGTCTATGTCTTCTTCATCCTCGATCAGTCCGTGTGGCTGGCGCTTGCCGCATCGATCGCCACAGGATTGCTGTTCGGTGCGATCAACGGCTATCTGGTCGGCTATTTCAGGCTGCGCGCCTTTCTCACCACGCTGGTCACCTTCATCTTCGGCCGCGCGCTGTTCGACATCCTGGTCACCACTTATGCCGCCGATGTGCAACTTTCCGGCGCCACCTCGGACGTGCTGGATTTCATCGGCGACGGCACCTTCTGGGGGCTGTCGGTCTCGGTGTGGCTGGCGATCATCCTGGCCATCGTCACCCATATCGCGCTGACCCGTTCACGGCCGGGCTGGCACGTGCTGGCGGTCGGCGGCTCCAGGCGCTCGGCCCACAATGCCGGCATCCGCGTGCGCCGCACGGTGTTCATGACCTATGTCTTCTCCGGCTTCTGCGCCTCGATCGGCGGCTTCCTCATCGCTTGCCGGCTGAGCGGGGCAGGGCCGGGCACGGGCCTCAACCTCGAGATCATGGCGCTGACGGCGGCGGTGGTCGGCGGCGTCAGCCTTGGCGGCGGCCGCGGCTCGGTGATCAAGGGGCTGATGGGCGCCATCATTGTGCTGACCATGACCAACGGGCTGATCCGGCTGGGCTATGGCACCGGCACCAACCAGATGGTGCTGGGCATCATGCTGGCGGTCGCGGTGACCATCGACATCCGCTGGCTGAAGAACCGCCACAAGGTGCTGAACGAGGTTTATGTCGCGCCGGTCTATCTCAAGATGGGCGAGACACAGTCGGCCGCACCTGGTTCGGGCACACCCTACGAGCTCGACAACCGGTTGTCCGCCGCCGACCATATCGGGCTTGGCGAGCTGGAGGGGCCAGAAGACGTCATCCTCGACCGCGACGACAATCTCTATTGCGGCACGCGTCATGGCGAGATCGTCCGTTTCTTCGCGCCAGACTATGTCAAATCGGAAGTGTTTGCCCATATAGGCGGCTTCCCGCTCGGTCTCGCCTTCGACAAATCGGGCAATCTGATCAGCTGCGTCGGCGCCATGGGGCTCTATTCGGTCTCGCCGGATCGGGAGGTCAAACGCCTGTCGGCGGAGACATCGCGTTCGTGGACCTCGATCGTCGACGATGCGCGTTTGCGTGACCCCAATGACTGCGACATCGCACCCGACGGGCGCATCTATTTCACCGACTCGACCAAGCGTTACGACGCACATGACTGGGCGCTGGATTCGATCGAGAACCGCGCCACCGGCCGGCTGCTGGTCTACGATCCGAAGGATGGTTCGACAAAGACGCTGCTCGACGGTTACCGCTACACCAACGGTGTGTGCATGGCGCATGACGGCAAGTCGCTGTTCTTCGCCGAAAGCTGGGCCTGCCGCGTGCATCGCTACTGGCTGGAAGGGCCGAAGGCCGGCACCGCCGAATGCGTCATCCGCGACATGCCGGGCTATCCCGACAACATCAACCGCGCCTCCGATGGCAATTACTGGATGGCGTGGCTCGGCATGCGCACGCCGAGCTTCGACCTGTCGCTGCGCCATCCCGACATGCGCAAGCGCATGACGCGCCGCCTGCCGCAGGATGAATGGCTGTTCCCCAACATCAACACCGGCGGCGTGGTCAAGTTCAACGAGAAGGGCGGCATTGTCGAGGCGATGGGCGACCTCACCGGTGGCGCGCACCCGATGGTCACCTCGATGCGCGAGCACAAGGGATATCTGTTCGTCGGCGGCATCCTCAACAACCGCATCGGCCGCTACAAGATCGCAGGCGCCGACCCGAACTGGACCAGTCCCGCTTCCTATTGGGGAGCAAAGCCATGATCCTCGATCCGGTGCTTGGCCTGTTTCGCGGCAAGGCGGTCACCATCCCGCCGCTCGACGGCGCTTTTCGCCCCAATACGCGGCTGGATGATGCGCCGGCTTTCGCCGAGATGACGGAACCAGACAATCTGCTCGTCGCCGGTGACAGGCTGCTGGCCTCCAGCGGCAACGCCATCCATTCGATTGCGGCTGGAGCGGAACCTGTCGTGGTCGAGACTTTTCCGTCTGCCGTCACCGCGCTGGCGCTGTCGCCATCCGGTGAACTGACGGTCGGGCTGGAAAGCGGAAAGCTGCTGATTGGCGGCAGCGACGTTTCGCTGCCGGCTGACCTCAGCTGCATCACCGCACTTGCCTATGCGGATGACGGCACGTTGTGGCTGGCCAATGGCTCGGCCGAGCACGCGCCGTCGCAATGGGCCGCCGATCTGATGAAGAAGGGTGCCTCCGGTTCGCTGTGGAAGCGAGACGCCGCGGGCGGTGATTTCCGCAAAGTCGCCGGCGAGATTGCCTTTCCCTATGGCCTGCATCCAGTCGGCAGCGATGTGCTAGTCAGCGAAAGCTGGCGTCATCAGTTGGTGCGTTTCGATGGCGCGACGGGCAGCCGCTCGACGGTTCTGACGCATCTGCCCGGCTATCCCGCGCGGCTGTCACCTTCCGCCGATGGTGGGGCGTGGCTGACCCTGTTTGCGCCGCGCAACCGGCTGATCGAATTCGTGCTACAGGAAACGCATTACCGTCAGGACATGCTGAGCCAGGTGCCGCCTGCCTACTGGATCGCGCCAGCGCTGGCCTCCAGCCGCAGCTTCCTCGAGCCGCTGCAATGCGGCGGCATCCGCACCATGGGCATCCACAAGCCGTGGTCGCCGAGCCGCTCCTACGGGCTGGTGGTCAGGCTTGACCAGAAGATGCAGCCGCAATTCAGCCTGCACAGCCGCGCCAATGGCACGCGCCATGGCATCTGCAGCGTTGCGGAAAAGGACGGTCTTCTGTTCATCGCCTCCAGGGGCGGCGACTGCATCCTTTCCGTCGCCACGGGAGGTTTCTGATGGAACCGATTGTCCGTCTGGAGAATGTCACCAAGAACTACCGCGGCGTGCCCGCTGTGAAGAATGTCAGCTTCGACCTGCGCAAGGGCGAGATCCACGCGCTGCTTGGCGAGAACGGCGCGGGAAAATCGACGCTGACCAAGATCATCGCCGGTGTGGTCGACGCCACCTCGGGCAAGATGTTCCACAAGGGGCAGGAGATCGCCTACGCCTCGCCGCACGCGGCGCTTCAGGCCGGTATCGCCATGGTGTTCCAGGAAACCAGCTTGGTGCCGTCGATGACGGTGGCGCAGAACCTTTATCTCGGCACCGAAAAGTTCCTCAACCGGCTGCGCGGCACCTACATTTCGGCGCAGCAATTCCTGCAATCGCTGAACTTTCCCGTCGACCCGAACGCCATGGTGGCGACGCTGGGTGCTGCCAAGCGGCAGATGGTCGAGATCGCGCGCGCGGTGCACCACAATGCCGAGATCATCATCTTCGACGAGCCGACGGCGACGCTGACGCCGGAAGAAAAGCGGCACTTCTTCGCGCTGATCCGGCGGCTGAAGGCGAGCGGCGTGTCGATCGTCTTCATCAGCCACGCGCTGGAAGAGGCGCTCGATATCGCCGACCGCATCACCATCCTGCGCGACGGCGAGCTGGTCATCACCGACGACACCTCTGCTTTCGACCGCGACAGGATCGTTTCCGCCATGGTCGGGCGCACGCTGTCGGGACAGATCTACCGGCAGCGCGACGAAGCGAAGCTTCGCAAGGCGGGCAAGAAGGTGCTGTCGGTGCAGGACATCTCGATGAGCAATGTCGTGCGCAACACGTCCTTCTCGATCTTCGAGGGCCAGATCACCGGTGTGTTCGGGCTGATTGGCTCCGGCCGCACCGAAACCTTCAAGATCGTCTCCGGCATCTACAAGCGCGACTTTCTGCGCGGCGGCGCCATCGAGCTCGATGACAGGCCGGTGCGCTATCTCGTGCCGAGCGAGGCGGTGGCTGACGGCATCGTCTATGTCACCGAGGACCGCAAGAGCGAAGGCATCTTCGAGACGATGGGCATTGCCGAGAACCTGTTCGGCGGGCTGCTGGCGGCGGGGCGCGAAAAGGCCTGGGTGATCAACGCGCAGGAAATGCGCGCGCTGTCAGCCGAATGGACGAAGACGTTGAACATCAAGGCGATCAACGACAATGCGCGCGTCGTCGAACTGTCCGGCGGCAACCAGCAGAAGGTGGTGATCGGCAAGGGGCTGGTGCAGCAGCCGCGCATCGTCATCTTCGACGAGCCGACGCGCGGCGTCGATGTCGGCGCGATCGCCGAGATCCATCAGATCATCAACCGGCTGGCCGACGAGGGCCTGGCCGTTGTCGTCATCTCGTCCTACCTGCCGGAGATCATGAACCTGTCCGACCGCATCCTGGTCTGCCGCCAGGGCCGCATCGTCGAGGAGTTTTCGCCGGCCGAGGCGACGGAGGAGAAGATCATGTACGCGGCTGTGCATTAGGTTTCCGGGCGGTGCGTACGTCGATAATTGGCCGGGACGTCCATCCCTTCGTCATCCACGGGCGAAGCAAGGAGCGTAGCGACGCGGCGCAGACCCGAGGATCCATGCCGCGACTTCCATGCGTCGCTGCGGCGCAAGATTCTGCTCCGCCGCACACTTCGAGAGACGTCACGGAATGGATCCTAGGGTCTCCGCGACGGAGCTTCGCTCCTGCTTCGCCCTAGGATGACGAAGGTGAGGGGCTGAAAACCGATTCATCCAAGGTGGTTGGCCGTAATTGCTCAACACTTGATTCAATTCAAACGAAAGGGAACGCCATGGCCACGACGAAACTCCTCAGCGATGCCGAGGTCGAAAAGATCCCCGCCGTGAAAGCCGTGTTCGACGACATCCGCGCGACGCGCAAATCTGATTTCGTCAACAATTTCTGGCGCGGGCTGGCCAATGATCCTCCGGCGCTGAAGCGGATCTGGGAACAGTTGAAGGTGGTGATGGTCGCCGACAGCGCCATCGATCCGCTGACCAAGGAGATGATCTACATTGCTGTCTCGACCGCCAATGGCTGCTCCTACTGCGTCCACTCGCACACGGCGGCGGCCCGCGCCAAAGGCATGACCGATGCGCAGCATGGCGATCTGGTGTCGATCATCGGGCTGGCCGGCCAGACCAACCATCTGGTGACGGCGATGCAGATTCCGGTTGACCCGCAGTTCGAGGTGAAGTGAGGCCTCACACCGGCCGGTAAACCTTCTCCGCCGTGTTCCAGAAAATATCCGCCTCCGCCGCCGCACCATGCCTGGCCACCGCATCGCGGTGCGTCTTGATCAGCTCGGCGTGGCTGGTCCAAAGCTTCTCGATCGGAAAGTTCGAGCCGAACATCAGATGGTCGGCGCCCAATATGTCGATCGCATTGTCGACGATATAGGCGATCAGAGCCGGGTCGTTGCGGTGGACGAAGGTGCCGAGGCCGGAGAGCTTGGCGTAGAAGTTGGGGGCGGCTGCAAGCGTGCGCAGGCCTGCCTTCCAGGCTTCGGTGGTTTCCGGCTCCATGCCGGTCAGCATACCGGCATGGGTGAGGATGAAATTCGTCTCCGGGTTTTCGCCGACCAGCGTCAGGCCGTCCTTCATCTGAGCGGGGAAGAGCTGCAGGTCGAAGGAGAGGCCATAGTCCTTGAGCCGCGCCACATTGGCGCGCACCTTGGGGTCGATCACCTGGTCGGCGGAGGCGGCGAAGCGGAAGGCCGGGGTCTCGTGCCAATGCAGTTGCATGCGCACGCCGCGCAGCAGCTTGTATTTCATCAAGCGATCGATCTGCGGTCTGATATCCTCGACTGTCATGTCGGTGTAGCCGACAATGGCATGCGGCCAGCCGGTTTCGTCGGATGTCTTCTGCAGGAAGGCGACTTCCTTCTCGAAATCCTCCTTGGCCCAGTTGGTCTGGACATAGACGGCCTTTTCGACGCCTGAATCCCTCTGGTCCTCGAGAAATTCCTCGATCGGGTAGTCGCGCCGGATCGGCTCGTAGGGACCGAAGATGCGCGGCACCATCGGCCCGACCAGCCAGGGCTGGTCCTTTTGGCGCCAGATGTGGAAATGCGCGTCGATGGCTTTCTGCATCACGAAACCCTCTTCCAGATTGTCGCCGCCGCTGAAGCAGGGCGGGCGAGCGACAGGATGAAATCGGTGAGGCTTTTCACCGACGAGCCATCGACGAGGTCGTCCAGGTCAGGCAGGATGGCACGAAGTGCAGCCGTTGCCGGCCGGAAGCGCGGGTCGCCGGCTAGCGGTGTGGCCAGCGACAGCCGGAAAGCGCGGGCGCTCAGCCGTCGCATGGCTGTCTCCAACTCGCCATGATCGCCGCGCTCCAGCGCGTCGGACAGGATCACGACCGTGGCACCGCGTGCAAACGACGAAAAGCGCGGCACCGAGAGGAAGGCGAGCAGCGTCGGTCCCATGCGGGTGCCGCCGTCCCAGTCGTCGACCTGGGCAGCGGCGCGCGCCAGCGCCTGGTCGCGGTCGCGGATGCGCAATGCCGTGGTGATGCGCGTCAGCCGCGTGCCGAAGGTGAATATCTCGGCGCGGTCGGCACCTTGCACGGCCGCATGTGCCAGCTTGAGATAGTCCGCTGTGTGCAGCTTCATCGAGCCGGAAACGTCGATCAGCAGCAGCAGCTTGCGCGGTACGGTCTGGCGGCGGCGCAGCAGCGGCGAGGGCACGTCGCCATCGGCGCTGACGATTTCCCTGAGCGATCGGCGCAGATCGAGCTTACCGCGCGAGTGGGTGCGTATCGTACGGAAGGAGCGCCGGGCTGGTAAAGCGGTCGAGAGTTTGCGACGAAAGGCGGTCAGCCTGTCATCGTCGCGCTGGAAGTCGCGGACACTCAACTGCTCCAGGGCCGAAGAGAGGTCGCCGCCCTCTTGGCTTTGTTCGGCCTCGAGCCGTTCGTCGTCGGCGCCGCCATCATCCTTGATGCGAGTTTCCTCGTCGGCGTCGCCTTCGACCACGGCGGACGTATTGCCATAAAAATGGCTCTGGAAATGCGCCTCGAATTCGTCGCGGCGGTCGGGCGGCGGCGCCAGCGTGGAAAGGGCGGCCTCGCGGATGTCTGCCATCGAGCGCGGCCCGAGCAACGTCACCGCCTGCATGAAGCCGGAGACCTGCTCGGGGGCGATGGCGAAACCATAGCGGCGCAGCAAGCGGCCGAAGCTGAGGAAGGGCGCAGCGGCGCGAGGCAAGCTTGTTT
>NZ_RZPQ01000212.1:0-8019 GCF_003999135.1 Mesorhizobium sp. M7A.F.Ca.CA.004.06.1.1
GCATTCAGCACAGGATCGCCGGCCTCTTCCGGGGCGACCGAAATCAGCAGATGCGTTGTTTTTCCCAATGCATCGCCGATTTCGCCGGTCATCGCGCCGTCGAACAGAAGCGGCGCGACACCGGCCTGCCGTAGCGTCTCGAATTTTTCCGGCGAGCGTGTCGTGCCGAAGATCGTCGCGGCGCCTTTGTTAGCCCGAGCAAAAGCCCCGCCGGAATAGCCGGCGCCGAAGATGAATATCTGCTTTTCGCTCATGCATTCGCCCTGGTTGGCCGCGCCAGACGCCATTCGTCGCGCACGGCTTCGTCGCTTTCGGTTTTCAGGCCGATGGCTGCCCGTTCTGAATATTCGGCATCGGGCACCAGCCGCGCCAGCGCCCATATTGCCGCGCCCCGGACCAGCGGCGAGGCATCGTCCAGCAAGGCGCGCACAGTGTCGGCAAGAGAGGCATCGCCGGAATTGCCGGCGGCGATCAGCACGTTGCGGATGAACCGGTCGCGGCCGATGCGTTTTATCGGCGAACCGGAGAAGAAAGCGCGGAAGGCCGCGTCATCGAGACCCAAAAGGTCGGCGAGCGGCGGCTCGCGCAAATCATCGCGCGCGACGAGTTTTGCTTCGGAAGCTGCCCGGGCGAATTTGTTCCACGGGCAGGCGGCAAGACAATCGTCGCAGCCATAGATGCGGTTGCCGATCTTTTCGCGGAATTCGTGCGGAATCGGCCCCTTGTTCTCGATGGTGAGATAGGAGATGCAGCGCCGCGCATCGAGCCGGTAGGGCGCCGGAAAGGCATCGGTCGGGCACGCGTCGAGGCAGGCGCGGCAGGAGCCGCAATGGTCGATCTCGGCGCGGTCGGGCACGAGTTCGGCGGTGGTGAAGATGGTGCCGAGGAACAGCCAGGAGCCGTGCTCGCGGCTGACCAGATTGGTGTGCTTGCCTTGCCAGCCGAGCCCGGCGGCCTCGGCCAGCGGCTTTTCCATCACCGGCGCAGTGTCGACGAATACCTTCACATCACCCCCGGCGCGCGCCACGATCTTGCCGGCGATCTCCTTCAGCCGCCCCTTCATCACATCGTGATAGTCGCGGTTTTGCGCATAGACCGAGATCGCGCCGGAGTCGCGCTTGGCCAGCACCCCGCGCGGATCATGGTCGGGGCCATAGTTCATCGCCAGCACGATGATCGAGCGCACCTGCGGCCAGAGGGCTGTTGGTTCACTGCGGCGTTGAAGCGTCTCGGCGATCCAGTCCATCGACCCATGAAAGCCATCGGCGACGAATTCGGCCAGGCGCGCCGGCGCCAGCGGGATCGCATCGGGGGAGGTGACGGCAACGGCATCGAAGCCGGCGCGCTGCGCCTCCGCGTCGATCAGCGCGCGCAGTTTTGCGGCGTCAGAAGTCGAGGTCCGCATAATGCGACACCGGTGACAGGCCGCGCACCCGGTCGGTCAAAAGCGGCCGGAAGGAGGGCCGCGACTTGACCCGCGTGTACCATTCGCGTGCAGCGCTGTGCTCGCGCCAGTCGATCTCGCCGAGATAGTCGAGCACCGACAGCGTCGCCGCGGCCGCGAGATCGGCATAGGTGACCCTCGAACCGGCCAGCCAATGGCGGGTGCCGGCCAGCCAGTTGGTGTATTTCATGTGCTGGCGGATGTTGGCGCGCGCGGCACGGATCGCGCCCGAATCGGGCGAGCCGCCGCCAGCCGTTTCCGGCATGACCGGCTTGAGCACGCGCTCGCGCACCAGATGGCGGGTGACTTCACTTTCGGCCTTGTTGAGATACCAGTCGATGAGCCGGCGGATTTCGGCGCGCTGCATCGGGTCCTCGGCGAACAGCCGCTTGTCGCGCTTCAGCACGCCGCGCGTTTCATCGAGATATTCCGAAATCACCGTCGCGCCGACGATCGGCACGTCGCCTTCGGCCAGCAGGATCGGCAGCGTTCCGGCCGGGTTCAGCGCCAGGAACTCCTTGCGCCGGGTCCACGGCTTTTCCTCGATCAAAGCCAGCTCCTCGCCATACTCGCCGAATGCGAGGCGGACGAAGCGACAGGTGGCGAACATGGGATGGTGGAAAAGCGTCAGCATGGTTCCGCGATGATAAAGCGCACTGGCGAATCGCAGGGCGCACCGGTAAGTCTTGGCCGCCCGGTTAGCGGGCCGTCAGGGTGTTGCGACCTATAGGGGGACTTCAACGCCATGACAAGCAAGCCCTTCTGTCAGCCGTCACGCCAATGCCGAGGTAGCCATGGAAAGCCAGACCATCGTCGAAGCCCTGCTGCTCGGCCTGCTGGAGGGGTTGACCGAGTTCATCCCGGTGTCGTCGACCGGCCATATTCTGCTTGCCGGTCATTTCCTCGGCTTCCATTCGACCGGCAAGGCCTTCGAGATCCTGATCCAGCTCGGCGCCATCCTGGCGATCCTCAGCGTCTATTTCCGCCGCCTGTGGAAGATGCTGCTCGAACTGCCGCATGACCGGCTGACGCGGCATTTCGCCATCGGCATCCTGATCGCCTTCCTGCCGGCGGCGATCATCGGCGCGCTGGCGCATGATTTCATCAAGACGGTGCTGTTCGAATCGCCGAGGCTGATCTGCATCATGCTGATCATCGGCGGCGTCGTGCTGCTGGCGGTGGACCGCATGAACCTCAAGCCGGTCTACCGCGATGTCGAGCGCTTCCCGACCCGGCTTTACCTGCAGATCGGGCTTTTCCAGTGCCTGTCGCTCATTCCCGGTACATCGCGTTCGGGCTCGACCATCGTCGGCGCCCTGCTTTTGGGCGTCGATAAGCGCGCTGCCGCTGAATTTTCCTTCTTCCTTGCGATCCCGACCATGGTCGGCGCCTTTGCCTTCGACCTGTTCAAGAACCGCAACGTGCTGAGCAGTGCCGACCTGCCGATCATCGCCGTCGGCTTCGTCGCCGCCTTCGTCACGGCGCTCATCGTCGTACGCTTCCTGCTCGATTATGTCTCGCGCAAAGGCTACGCGCTGTTCGGCTGGTGGCGGCTGGTGGTCGGCGGTGTCGGGTTGATGGCGCTGATGATCTGGGGGTGAGGAGTGGTCCGCGAAGCGGACGGAAAGCCAATTGCTTGGCTTTCCGAACGACGAACGGTGAAGGCCCGGTTCGCCTTCGGGCGGATCAAAAGGTCCGGTGGACCTTTTGAAGGGACTGAACGCCCGAAGGGCAGGGAGCCAGCGAAGGGCGAGCAACGCCCGTAAGTGGCCCCTCAACTCCTCCCGTAAAACGCGTTCTCGACATGCACCGGCCAGCGCCAGGGCAGCACCGCGACCATGTCGAAGCGCATCGACAGCCTGCCGTAGTCCGCTTGGCGCGACAGCCAGATGTCGGCCGCGCCTTCTATTCGACGTTCCGATTCGTGACCGATCGCCTCCATGGCTTCCATCAGCGTGCGGCGCGCCTTGACCTCGACGAACAGCACCAGATCGCCGCGCCGCGCGATCAGGTCGATCTCGCCGAAGCGTGTGCGGTGGCGGCGCGCAAGGATTCTGTAGCCCTTCATCATCAGTGCTGCCGCCGCCAGCCATTCACCGCGATGGCCGCGCCGATAGGCCTTTTGGCGGCTGACGCTTGGGCGCTCAGCCACTGTCGCTTTCTCCAGAAGTCTCCCTAAGGTCAAGCAGCCGCCGATAGAGGGCCTGTTTCTGGCCGCCGGTCATCTTCGCGGCTTCCGCGGCCGCCTTGGAGGCCGGCATTTCGACGGCAAGCGACAGAAGCAGACGGTCGATGTCTTCAGGCTCGTCGACCCTGGCCTCGGCCGGACCGACGCAGACGACGATTTCGCCCTTCGGCGTATCGGCCGCAGCATAGTGGTCGACCAGCGCCTGCAGCGTGCCGGTTCGCATCTCTTCGAAGGTCTTGGTCAATTCCCTGCCGATAGCGGCCTTGCGCTCGCCGCCGAGCGCTTCGACCATGGCAGCCAGGGAGTCAGCCAGCCGGCGCGGCGATTCAAAGAAAATCAATGTCGCCGGCACGGCCTTCAGTGCTTCCAGCCGTGTCAGCCGCTGCCCTGATTTGACCGGCAGGAAGCCGGCGAACAGGAAGGCATCGGAGGGCAGGCCGGATGCCGTCAGCGCCGCCAGCGGCGCTGACGGGCCGGGGATAGGCACGACGCGAATGCCGTGGTCGAGCGCCTCGCCGACCAGCCGGTAGCCGGGATCGGATACCAGCGGCGTGCCGGCATCGGAGATCAGCGCCACGCTCTGCCCGGCCTGAAGTGCCGATATCAGCTTCGGCCCGGCCTCGCCGGCATTGTGTTCATGATAGGCCGTGGTGCGGCGGCGAATGCCGTAGCGGTCGAGCAGCACGCGCGACACCCGCGTGTCTTCGCAGGCGACGATGTCGGCAGCGGCCAGCGTCTCCAGCGCGCGCAGCGTGATGTCGGCGAGATTGCCGATCGGCGTCGCCACCAGATAGAGCGCCGGCTCCAATGGCCGTGCCGCGATCTCGGTCTGCCCGACCACATAGCTGCGCTTGCTCGTCTCTGCGGTCACCGATGACTTCTCCATTCAGCCCTGTTTGGCACGGCTGACGCGGGCTTGCAAAAGCTGACGCCGATGTAAGGAATTCGCCTTTCCTTTGCCACAGTGGGGAACCAAACCGGCGTTGGCAGATTAGCCCCCTGATTCCGGAGGAGGACAGGATGGACAGCCTGAAGATACAGGACGCTTTCGAGCCCTACTATGCCGGCCGCAAGCGCGGTGCCGCGCCCAGGGACAAGCGCCTATCTGCCAAGACCGAGCACAGCCTGGCCAAAGAGCGAGCCGTGAGCGCTTTGCCGACCAACGTCAGGCTTTCCGACAACAAACCCGATAGCACGACGGAGCACTGACCGGACGATGCCCAATCGCTTCGATATCTTCATCACCCGTCTTGAAACAAAGAATGCCCGCAACGGCGCGCAACTAGCCTCGATAGGCGACCAGCACCGCGCCCGCCGCGATAAGAGCGACGCCAAGCCAATTCGCTCCGGACAACCGCTCGCCGAGAAAGGCCGCGCCAAACACCGCCACAAGCACGACGCTTAGCTTGTCGATCGGCGCCACCTGCGCCGCATTGCCGATCTTCAGGGCGCGAAAGTAGCAGAGCCATGACGCGCCGGTCGCCAGACCGGACAGGCCTAGGAAAGCCCAAGTCTTTGCCGAGATCGTGGCCGGCGACTGGAACTGGCCGCTGGCAAGCAGGATGGCACCGAGCACGATCAGGATGATGACCGTGCGGATGAAGGTGGCGAAATCGGAATTGATGTTCTCGATGCCAACCTTGGCGAAGATCGCCGTCAGGGCAGCGAACGCAGCTGAGAGCAATGCCCAGAATTGCCAGGAGGATACGGTCAGGTTCATGCCGGTGGCCTTTGCGGATGAGGTCTCAACCGAGATACCGTGAAACGCGTGCCTTCAGAAGTGTAATCCTAAGCTTCGGAGATTGGACGAGGCTTCCCCACCTTCGTCATCCACGGGCGGAGCAGGAGCGAAGCGACGTCGCGAAGACCCGAGGATCCATTCCGTGACTTCTGAATTTCGCTACGGTGCAGAATTTGGAAAGCTGGCGTGGAGAAGATGCGCCGGCAACGAAATCTATTGTTTGAACGGGACAAGTGGCAGAGCAGGCATGCCCATTCTGGACCGTGACGCCCCGCAGCAGCCGTCGCGGCATGGATCCTCGGGTCTGCGCGCCGCTTCGCGTCGTTCCGCCCGTGGATGACGAGGCGGGAGGAGCTTGGCGCAGGCAAAGCTACCTGCCTACCGCGCCAGATCGGCGACCACGGCGTCGAGCACGATCATGCCGGCGGCCGTGGCGCGCAGGCGCGAATTGCCGATCGGCGCCACCAGCCCCTCTCCCTGCAGCATCGACAGCCGTGCTGACGACAGGCCGCGTCCGGAGAACGTTTCGTAGCGGGAGAGGTCGATGCCTTCGGCGAGCCGCAGGCCCATCAGCAGGAATTCGTCGGCCTCTTCCGAACGCGTCAGGATTTCGCCGCCGGTGACGCCATGGCCCTTGGCTTCGACCAGATTGGCCCAGGTTTCCGGCATCCGCTCGGCGATCGTCACCGTGCGGCGGCCATTCTCGACGAAGCGGCCATGCGCGCCCGGCCCGACGCCGACATATTCGCCATAGCGCCAATAGGTGAGGTTGTGCCGGCTCTCGGCACCCGGCCTTGCGTGATTGGAAATCTCGTAAGCCGGCAAACCATGCGCCGATGTAATCTCCTGCGTCAGCGCATAGAGGTCGGCGGCGTGGTCATTGTCGGGAATGATGAATTTTTTCGCCGCATGCAGCGCGTGGAACGGCGTGCCCTCCTCGATGGTCAGCTGGTAGAGTGACAGATGGTCGGCGGCATGGCCGATCGCCTGTTCCAGCTCCGATGCCCAAGCCTCCGGCGTCTGGCCGGGCCGGGCATAGATGAGGTCGAAGGACAGCCTCGGGAATATTTCCCGCGCGAGGCCGATGGCGTGCAGGGCCTCTTCGACATTGTGCAACCGGCCGAGGAAGCGCAAATCCTTGTCATTCAGCGCCTGCACGCCGAGCGACACGCGGTTGACGCCGGCTGCCCGGTAGCCGCGAAAGCGTTCGGCCTCGACCGAGGACGGATTGGCCTCCAGCGTCACCTCGATGCCGTCAGGCACAGTCCAGTTCTTCGCCACGGCGTCAAGAACCCTGGCCACGGTTTCCGGCTTCATCAGCGACGGCGTGCCGCCGCCGAGAAAAACGCTGGTCACCTCGCGCGGCCCGGTGCGTTCGCGCATCGTCGCCAGCTCGGCCTCGAAGGCACTGGCGAAGCGGTCCTGATCGACCGGCTGGTGGCGGACATGGCTGTTGAAGTCGCAATAGGGGCACTTGGCCGCGCAGAACGGCCAATGAACATAGACGCCGAAGCCGGGCGTCCGGTCGAGCAGGATGCTCATGCCGAGCCCAATCTCGCTTTAGCGAACTTCTGGAAAGCGCGAGCGCGGTGCGACAGCGCCGTCGGCTGGCCGGGCCTCCAGCCGTGCTTTTCCTCGGCGCTCATTTCGCCGAAGGTCTTTTCGAAGCCGTCGGGGAGGAAGACCGGGTCGTAACCGAAGCCGAGTTCGCCGCGCGGTGGCCAGACCAGCGTGCCTTCGGCCTCACCGCGATAATATTCGGCCTCGCCGTCGGGAAACGCCAGACAGATGACGGCAACGAAGCGTCCCTTGCGCTGTTGCGGCAAGGCCGCGCCGACCTCCTGCAACGCCACTTCGGTGCGCTGCATGGCCATGCCGAAATCTCTGCTGCCATCCGGGGTTTCGGCCCAGTTGGCGGTGTAGACGCCGGGCGCGCCATCAAGCGCGTCGACGCACAGGCCGGAATCGTCCGACAGCGCCGGCAGGCCGGTCGCCTTGGCGGCGGCGAGCGCCTTGATGTAGGCGTTCTCCTCGAAGGTGGTGCCGGTCTCGTCCGGCTCCGGCAGGCCATACTCCTTGGCCGACTTCGCTTCGAAGCCGAACGGCCCCATCAGGTCGGCGAATTCGCGCAGCTTGCCTTCATTGTGGCTGGCGACGACGATCTTCTTGCCATCAAGAGAATGCATCAAAGGCCCCAGATTCGTGGCTCGGCGAATTCGATCGAATTGCCCGAGGGGTCGCGTATATAGATCGAACGGCCGCCCTGCGGCCACTCGAATTCGCTTTCGATGGCGATCTTCTTCGCCGCGAGATGGGCTTTCCAGCCGGCGATTTCATCGCCGGTCGCCGTAAAGCACAGATGACCTTGGCCGACCGCGCCATGCGGCGGCACCGGCAGCCTGGCGTCAGGCGCCGGCGGCACTTTCGTCGCCTCGGCGTTGAAGACGAGCAGCACGCCCGGCCCGCAGCGGAAGAAGAGGTGGCGGCCGTCGACCTTGCCGAGGAGATTGAGGCCGAGGATGTCGGTGTAGAAGGTTTCCGCTGCGGGAAGATCGGTGACGTAGAGAGCGGATTCAAGGATGGCCGAGGGCGTCACGAGGCGCCCCCCTCTGGCCTGCCGGCCATCTCCCCCTCAAGGGGGGAGAT
>NZ_RZPQ01000213.1:0-7941 GCF_003999135.1 Mesorhizobium sp. M7A.F.Ca.CA.004.06.1.1
CCGTTACTGGAGCCTGGTGCTCGGGAAATAGAGCTAATCCATATGCGCTGCCGGCGCGCCGCCGGCAGGCGCCTGCTTGGGCTTGCGCAGCAGGAAAACAAACGGGATGGCAAGCAGCGTCATGACCATGAGTATTTTGAAGTCATTGACGTAGGAAATCATCATCGCCTGGAGATTGACCATGCGATCGACCTGCGAAAGCGCCGTCGGATCGCCGCTCGCGGCTGCCGGAGAGACCGCCCAAAGATTTGGGTTGAACGGGTTGATGAAGGCCGAAAGCTCGGCGTGGTTGACCTGCGTGTTGCGCACCATCAGAACCGTCACGACCGACACGCCGATGGACGAGCCAAGATTGCGCACCAGGCTGAACAGGGCCGTGGCATCGGTGCGGAAGCGCACGTCAAGCGTGGCGAAGGCGACGGTCGACAGCGGCACGAACACCATTCCCATGCCCAGCCCCTGGATGACGCCGGAGCTGATGATCAGCCAGTTGTCCATCTGCGGCGTGAAGCTGGACATGGTGTAGAGCGACTGCGCGGTCAGGAGGAAACCGATAACGACCAGGATCCGGGCGTCGATCTTGCTCATCAGCCGGCCGACGACCAGCATCGAAATCATGGTGCCGACACCGCGAGGCCCTATGACGACGCCGATGGTGACGGTCGGATAGCCGAAGATGGTCGACAGCATTGGCGGCAGCAGCGACATGCTCGCCAGGATGAGCACACCCATGACGAAGATGAACGCCAGCCCGGTCACGAAATTGCGGTCAAGGAAGATCTTGGGATCGATGAAAGGGTGTTCCGCAGTCATGGTGTGAATGATGAACACCCAGAAGCCGGTGAGCGAAAGACCAAGTTCGATCCAGATCTCGACCGAGGAAAACCAGTCGACCTCGCCGCCGCGGTCGAGCAGCAGCTGAAGCGCGCCGACGCCGAGCGATATCATGGCGAAGCCGAAGAAATCGAAGCCGCGCACCCGCCGGGCAACGGCCGGCAAGTAGGCGGCCATGCCGAGAAAGGCGACGATGCCGACCGGCAGGTTGATGAAGAACACCCAGCGCCAGTTGAAATTCTCGGTCAGCCAGCCACCCAGCGTCGGGCCCAGAATCGGCCCCAGCATGATGCCGGCGCCCCAAATGGCCATCGCCTGGCCATGGCGTTCCCTGGGATTGATGTCGAGCAGGAAGGTTTGCGACAGAGGCACGATCGCCGCTCCGAACACGCCTTGCATCAGCCGGAAGAACACTATGCTCTCCAGGCTCCAGGCGATGCCGCACAGCATCGAGAATATGGTGAAACCGACCACCGCCGTCAGGAACAGTTCCTTGCGGCCGAAGCGGTCGGCCAGCCAGCCGGTGACCGGCGTCATGATGGCGGCGGCAACGATGTAGGAGGTCAGCACCCAGTTGATGTTGTCAGGCGAGGCGCCGAGGTCGCCGGTCATGGTCGGCAGCGCCACGTTGGCGATCGTCGTGTCGAGCGCCTGCATGACCGTCGCCAGCATGAGCGCGACCGTGATCAGGCCGCGATGCGGCACTTCTTTGAAAGGTTCGGGCGTGCTCATGGCGTGGAACTTCCAGCAGGTAACAAAAACGTGTACAAGGGGTTTCCGGGCGGCAACGCCTTCCGTTGAGAGACCCTCGTCGCGGTGGGACGCGATCGTCGATGTGGGGGTTACATCGACTGAAAGTCTCTGATGAGCGGATGCCTGCCGCCCGGAAACATGAGGACCGACGGGTCCGCGTCGGAGATTTCAGATTTCGGCCAGGCCGCGACGCGGCAGCGCCAAAACGCTGATCCTTCCAGCTCCTCCCATCAGACCAATCCTGCTATTCACCTCCGCCGCTGGTCCTGCGGCAATCTGTTGACGTTACTGCGCGGCCTCGCCAGCCGTGGCGTGACCAAAGATCGAGGGCAGGCCACGCGCCACGCCGGTGTCGACGGTAACGGTGGCGCTCATGCCGGTGCGCAACGCCATCTTGGCGTCCGCATCGATCAGTTCGAGACGAACCGGGATACGCTGTGTGACCTTGACCCAGTTGCCGGTGGCATTTTGGGCCGGCAGCAGCGAGAACTCGGCTCCCGTGCCGGCGCCGATCGCCTTGACCGTCGCCTCGAAGGTGCGCCCTGGATAGGTGTCGACCACGATCTCGGCCTTCTGGCCGGGCTTCATGTGGGTGAGCTGCGTTTCCTTGAAATTGGCATCGATCCAGGTGTCACCGGTCTCGACCAGCGAAAACAGCGGCGTGCCGGAACCGACATACTGACCGACCTTGAACGACGAGGCCTGGCTGACGATGCCGTCCGCCGGCGCCTTGACCGTTGTCTGGGCCAGGTCGTAGGCCGCCTTGTCGCGCGCGGCGAGCGCGGCCATCACGGTCGGGTGCTTGTCGGTCTCGATGTCGGGATTGCCGCCAAGGCCTGCCTTGGCGCTGATGATGCCTTGCTCGGCAACCGCCAGCTGCTGCTTGGCCTTGTCGAGATCGTTCTTGGCTTCGTCGAGCGACGATTTGGCGTTGATGCCCTTCTGGGCGAGATCGGCGGCGCGGTCGAACTGCGACTGGGCGAAGGCGACCTGGCTGGCATCGGACTTCTGCTGAGCCATCGACTGGCCATAGGCCGCGCGCAACTGCTCGACATTGAGACGCGCGCCCGCAACCGCGGCGTCGGCCTGCGCCAGCGCGATCCGGTAGGGCTCGGGGTCGATGGCAAACAGCTCGTCACCCTGCTTGACCAGCTGGTTATCGAAGATGTCGACCTTAACGATGCGGCCGGCCGTGTCGGAAGCGATCGACACCTTGGCCTGCTGCAGATTGGCGTTCTCGGTCTCCTGATAGCGGCCGCCGGTGACCCAGACATAGCCGCCGCCGACAGCCAATGCCGCAGGCAGCGCGACCATCAGCAGGAAGCGGCCCAGCCGGCGCTTTTTCTTCACGGGCACTGGGGCCGGCTGCACCGGGGGAGCAACCGCCGGCGGGGCCGCCGCCGGCTGCGCCGGCGCTTCCATGTCCAGTTCGGTCACTTTCTCGTCTATCTTGGCTACCGCGTTCATGCTGCTGCGCCCTCTATATTCTTCACTTTTTCAATGGACGGCGTCTCGTCGTCGGTCAGGTTGCGGACCATCGCCTCAAGCCCTTCGATGAGGACGCGACGGGCTTCCGGCTTCACGCCGACCAGCGATTCCTCATAGACTTCTCCGGCAATGCTCTTGATCACGGCGTAGGCATCGCTTGCCTTGGGCGTCAGGAAGATCATGCGGACGCGACGATCGGCGGCGTCGGACCGACGCTCGATCCAGCCTCCCTCTTCCATGCGGTCGACCAGGCGCGAAACGCTGATCGGCTCGATTTCGAGAAGTTCGGCCAGCCGCGCCTGCGCGACACCGTCTTCCTTGGCAACGCGGACCAGAAGCCGCCATTGCGCCGAAGAAAGCCCCAAGCCACTGGCCCTCGCCTCGAAGCGCTTGCGCATCAAGCGCTGCACGTCGTGGATCAAGAAGCCCAATCTGTCGATGCCATCGGAAACCATGAGCGAGATATATAATAAGCGTGCTTACTATTCAAGACGCCGCGTTGCACGAGAAGCCGGCAAATGTGCATGGCAGCTTTGCCGGACCAATCATGGTTAGCGATTTGCGAACGCATGATGGCCGCGCCGCCTCTACACTGGTCGCGTCTGGCATATTGATGTACAGCCGCTGAACAGGATCGGGGGATCAACGCATGCCGACGCTTTACGCTCTCAAGCCGGCCTTCCAGGGTCGACTGCGGCCGCTGGTCAACCGGCTGGCGGCAATCGGGGTCACGGCAAACAGCATAACCATCCTGGCGGCCGCGATGTCGATAGCCGCCGGCGCGGCCATTGCGATCTGGCACGAATGGCGCTGGCTGCTGTTGCTTATCCCCGCGGTGATGTTCGTGCGCATGGCGTTGAATGCCGTGGACGGCATGCTGGCGCGCGAGCATGGCCAAGCCTCGACGCTTGGCATGTATCTGAACGAGTTGTGCGACGTCGTTTCGGACCTCGCGCTGATTCTCCCTTTTGCCGTCTTTCCCGAATTTGGCGCATGGGGCGTCGTCGCCTTCGCGATATCGGCCGTGCTGACCGAGTTCGCCGGCGTGCTCGGCATCGCTGCCAAGGTCGGGCGTAATTATGCCGGGCCGTTCGGCAAGAGCGACAGGGCGCTGGCGCTCGGCGTCGTCGCCACGCTGTGTGCCGCCGGGCTGTGGCCGGCATCGATAACGCCGTTTGTGTTTCCGGCCATGGCAACGCTTTCGCTGCTGACCGCCATAAACCGGATACGCGCCGGCATTATTGGCAGCGCCAGCTGAGCATCGAGGCTCGCCATGCCGCCAGAGGGGAAGACCATGATGCACGAACCGATCGCCGCCGCGGCCACGGAAAGCCTTGCGCGGCAAGCACAGGAGCGGGTTTTCCGCAGCCATGACGGGACGGAGATCTTCTACCGATTCTGGCCGGCGGCCTCCGCCGATGCCAAGGGCGCAGTGGTGCTCTTCCATCGCGGCCACGAGCATGGCGGCCGCATGGCCCATCTCGTCGATGAATTGCAGATGCCGGACCACGCCTTCTATGCCTGGGATGCCCGCGGCAATGGCCGCTCGTCCGGCGAGCGCGGCTATGCGCCCTCCTTCTCGGCGCTGGTGCGCGACATCGACTGCTTCATGCGCGAGACCGCTGCCAGGGATGGCTTTGCCACTCGGGATATCGCGCTGATCGCACAATCCTTCGGCGCCGTGCTGGCTGCCGCCTGGGTGCATGACTATGCGCCGAAGCTGCGCGCCATGGTGCTGGCCTCACCGGCCTTCTCGGTAAAACTCTACGTGCCCTTCGCCAAGGAGGGCATCGCACTCTGGCAGAAGATCAAGGGCCGCTTCTTCGTCAATTCCTACGTCAAGGCGAAATTCCTGACCCATGATCCCGTGCGCATCGCCTCTTTCGAGAGCGATCCGCTGATCACGCGGCCGATCGCCTCCAACATACTGGTCGAACTCTACCAGCATGCCGCACGCATCGTCAGTGACGCCCGCGCCATCACCGTGCCGACGCAGCTTCTGCTTTCGGGCAGCGACTGGGTCGTGCGCCACGGCCCGCAGCATGAGTTCTTCGTCAATCTCGGCAGCCGCACCAAGGAACGCCATGTGCTGCCTGGTTTCTTCCACGACACGCTGGGCGAGCGCGACAGGGCGCAGGCCCTCGACCTGATCCGGCCATTCCTGGCCAGGCAGTTCGAGGCAGCCGATGCGCCGGTCGACCTGAAGCAGGCGGACATCGCCGGCTACACACGCGACGAGGCCGATAGGCTTGCCTCGCCGCTCGCTCTGATGTCGCCAAAGGGCCTCTATTGGGCATTCAGCCGTGCCTCCATCCGCATGGGCGCCTGGGTCTCGCAAGGTATGAAGGCCGGCGTGACCACCGGCTTCGATTCCGGCTCGACGCTCGACTACGTCTACGAGAACAATGCGCGCGGGCTTACGCCTCTTGGCCGCGTCGTCGACCGCATTTTCCTGGAGGCCATTGGCTGGCGCGGCATCCGCCAGCGCAAGCTGCATCTCGAAGAGCTCATCGGCTCTTGCCTGGCGACGCTCAAGGCCGCTGGCCGGCCGGTGCACATTCTCGACATCGCGGCCGGCCATGGCCGCTATGTTCTCGATGCCATCGTGAAGAGCCCCGATCAGCCGGCGAGCGTTCGCCTGCAGGATTATTCCGACCTCAACGTCGAGCTTGGCCGCAAGCTGATCGCCGAGCGGCAATTGCCGGCTGATGTCTCATTCCAGCGCGCCGACGCCTTCGATGCCGACATGCTCGCATCGATCGATCCGGCTCCGGATCTTGCCATCGTTTCCGGCCTTTACGAGTTGTTCTCCGACAATGCGATGATAGCCCGCTCGCTCGGTGGATTGGCCAGCGCCATGCAGCCGGGAAGCCTGTTGCTCTACACCAACCAGCCCTGGCATCCGCAGCTCGAGATGATCGCCCGCAGCCTGACTTCGCATCGCGGCGGCGAGGCCTGGGTGATGCGGCGGCGCACGCAGGGTGAGATGGACCAGCTCGTCGAAGCCGCCGGTTTCGAAAAACTCGACCAGCGCATCGACCAATGGGGCATCTTCACCGTCTCGGTCGCGCGGCGCCGCTGAACAGCATGGTCTCATCGCCTGCCCCCACCGCGCGCACCGAGCCTTATGGACGGGTGATCGTCAGGGCGGCGCTGTGGCTGGCCTTCCTGGCGCCGTTCTTCTATCTCAGCTACGGCTTCGCCAACTGGCTGGCCTCGCGGCGCGACGAGGTCGGCAGCATCGTGTTCTCGTGGGAACACAGCATTCCGTTCGTCGCCTGGACCATCGTGCCCTATTGGTCGATCAATCTGTTCTATGGCCTGTCGCTGCTGCTCAACAACGACAAGCAAGGCGTCGACCGCCTGGCCGGGCGCTATCTCACCGCGCAGGTCGTCGCCGTTATCTGCTTCATCCTGTTCCCGCTGACCGCGACATTCGTGCGACCGGCGACGACCGGCCTGCCGGGCTTCCTGTTTGCCGTGCTCGGCGGTTTCGACAAGCCGTTCAACCAGGCACCCTCGCTGCACATCGCCCTTTTGGTGATCATCTGGGATCATTGGCGCCACCGGCTCCGCGGGTTGCTCCTGCCGCTCTGGCATGGCTGGAGCTTCCTGATCGGTGCCTCGGTGCTGACGACCTGGCAGCATCACTTCATCGACATTCCGACCGGCGCGCTGCTCGGGTTCTTTGCGCTGTGGCTGTTTCCGCGCAGCGGCGCGTTGCCGTTTTCAGGCTTCCGGCTGACCAGCGATGTGAAAGCGCGGCGGCTGGCGCGGTTCTACGCTCTGGGCGCGGTCCTCGCGCTGGCCGGTGCAGCGCTCGGCGCCTTGTTCTGCGCCGTCGCGCTCTTCCTGCTTTGGCCGGCGCTGGCGCTGGCCATCGTCGCCTTCGCCTATGCAGGAGCAGGCGAAAAAGTGTTCCAGAAATCCGCCGATGGCAGCATCACGCTCGCAAGCCGTGTCCTGCTCTTGCCTTACCGTCTCGGCGCCAGGGCCAACATATGGGCCTGGACGCGCAAACTTGCTCCCCAGGTGGCGATTGCCGACGGCGTCTTTCTCGGGCGCTTTCCCACGGCACGCGAGGCCAGCAGCTTCGGCACGGTCATCGATCTCGCCGCCGAACTTAAGAGGCCTGCGGCAGCCGATTGCCGCTGGATCAGCTTTCCGATGGTCGACCTGTTGCCGCCGCCAGTGGCGATACGGCAACAGGCAGCCGGCGCGCTGGAGAGTGCGCGCCGCGACGGCACCGTGCTGGTGTGCTGCGCGCTCGGCTTCCAGCGCAGCGCCGGCGTCGTCGCCGAATGGCTGGTGGCGACCGGCAGGGCCAAGACGCCGGCGCTTGCCCGCGAAATGCTCGCGGCCCTCGGCCGGCCGGTTCATCTCGCAGAAGCCACGGATCCGGCGGCGTCATGACCGGCAATGCCTATCAGGACCGCACCGACCGCTTCGCCGGCATGCTGATGCGGCAGGCAGCGTGGCCTGCCGCAATCGTGGTGGCGGCAAATATCCTTGCGCCGCTGGCTGCCTCGACGCGCGGCGGCTTCGAGACTTTGCCGGCGGCCGTTGCGCTGTCGATCACAGCCGCGAGCGCTGTCGCCGTTCTGGCGCTGTCGGCATTGCTGGCATTCGACGCCCTGTTGTTCCGGGTCATGGCTGGCCATGATGACGAAGCTTCCGGCGGTGCCGCGGTGGACGACATGCTGGCGCGCATGCGCCTGAAAACGGCCCCGCCCGCGACACGCTCGCTCGATGACCGCATTGCTGGCACGCGTCGCCTACTGTTCAAGCAGCGCGCCGCCCTGGCTCTGTTCGCCGCAGCACTTCTGGCGTCAGGGTTTTGGGCGCCGCGATGAACAGGCTTTCGCT
>NZ_RZPQ01000214.1:0-7934 GCF_003999135.1 Mesorhizobium sp. M7A.F.Ca.CA.004.06.1.1
GCGCCGCCGCTGGTGCCCGAGCCGGAATTCTCCAGGCGCGAAAGCCTGCCCTTTCTGACATTCGTCGCCATCGTGTTGGTGGCCGGGCTGGCGCATCTGACCGGGGCACCGATCTTCATCAGCGTCGCATTGCTGGCAACCGGCCTTGCCGGCCTTGCCCTGCATTTGCGCGCCAGGCGGAGCGAACATCGCACCTCCGCCCTTCTTGACGAAACCACTGCCCGCAGCCGCGCCGAGATCGAGACGCTGGCCGACCGCATGTGGGAGATGCAGGAGAGCGACGAGCGCTTTCGCGGCCTGATCGACGCGCTTGGCGATCTCGTCATCCATCGCGACCGCGACGGCTACATCGTCTATGCCAACAAGGTCTTCGCCGATCTCGTCGAGATCGACCAGCGCGACCTCGCCGGCAAGACCCTGGCGGAACTGGGCATCGAGGTCGGCATGGTTCCCGATGCCGCCTTTTCCGACCATGAGTGCCTGAGTTCCACCGATGTCTCCATCAGCACGCCGAGCGGGCAGCGCTGGTTCTCTTGGATCGAACTGTCGGTGCGCGACAAGGACAGCGGCGCCGTTTCACACCGCGCCATCGCCCGCGACATCACCGCCCGCAAACGCGCCGAATCGTCGCTGATCACCGCACGCGAACGGGCCGAATATGCCAGCCAGGCCAAATCGCGCTTCCTCGCTACCGTCAGCCATGAAATCCGCACCCCGATGAACGGCATCATGGGCATGGCCAGGTTGCTCGCCGACACCAGCCTGTCGCCGGAGCAGCAGACCTATGTCGGCGCCGTCTCGACCTCGGCCAGCGCATTGCTTGCCCTGATCGAGGATCTTCTCGACTATTCCAAGATCGAAGCCGGGCGCTTCGACCCCGAGCCGCAGCCGATGTCGGTGCGCGAGATCGCCGACAACATCATCGAATTGCTGGCGGCGCGCGCCTTCGCCAAGGATATCGGACTGGGTTGCCATGTCGAACCCGACGTGCCGCAATTGATCACCGCCGATCCGGGCAAGGTCAGGCAGGTGCTTCTCAACCTCATCGGCAACGCCATCAAGTTCACCGACAGCGGCGGCGTGCTGGTGAGCATAGCACGCGCACGCACCGAAACCAGCGACCGCATATGCTTCACCATCGCCGATACCGGTCCGGGCCTGCGTGACGCCGACCTGGAGCGCATTTTCGAGGAATTCGAGCAGGCCGACGGCACGTCGACACGCACACATGGCGGGGCCGGCCTCGGCCTTGCCATCTCCAGACGCCTGGTGGCCGCCATGGGCGGCACGATCTCGGTATCCAGCCGGCTCGGCCAGGGATCCGAATTCGTCTTCGAAATCCCTGCGATAGCGGCCACCGAAGCGCCGCAGGGCCACCAGAATGCTCTCTCGGGCAGACGCGCGGTGATCCTGTCGAAGAACGCCGTCGAGGCCGACGCCATCGCCCGCACCATCCGCGCCAATGGCGGCGCGGTCGACATCGCCACCACTGCAGCACAGGCCGCGCCTTTCGCCGCCGGCTGCGATGCGATCCTGGTCGATGCAGCGATGGAAGAAGGCGACGGAAGGCTGCTCAAGCGCCTGCGCCAGAGCGGTTTCTCCGACTGTGAGGCGATCACGCTGATCGCGCCGACCGATCGCGGCATGCTTGGCGAGTTCCGTGCCAGCGGCTACGCAACCTTCCTGGCCAGGCCAGTGCGCGGCGGAACACTTTTGCGTGTGCTGTTGAGCAGCCATGCTCCGAGCCTCGGCCCGCCGCAGCCCGAAAAGCGCGGCGCGCCGTCGCTGCGCGCCGTCGGCAACCGCCAGCGCGGCCTGTCGGTGCTGATCGCCGAGGACAATGACATCAACGCCATGCTGGCCCGCGCCACGCTGCTGAAGGCCGGGCATCGCGTCAGGGTGGTTGGCAACGGCAAGGCCGCCGTCGAGGCTGTCACCGGCGCCGCGCACAAGGACCGCTTCGACGTGGTCTTGATGGATCTGCACATGCCGGTCATGGACGGGCTGGACGCGATCGCCGCCATCCGCCGCCATGAGGAAGAAAGTGCCGTGCGGCCGGTACCGATCATGGTGCTGTCGGCCGACAGCCAGGAAAAGACCCGCCATGCGGTGTTGGCCCATGGCGCCAGCGGCTTTGTCACCAAGCCGCTCGACCCCGAGGCGCTGGTCAATGCCGTCGAGGGCCAGGTCGTCGCAGCCTGAGCTTTCCACCGCCCATCCGCACCGCGCGATCACTTAAACGTAGCCGGTTGATCGTATTCGCCAGCCGACGAAGTATTGCCCACGGCGTCGTATCACGGTACTGTCACAATCCTGTTGCACCTACACCGTATCCCCGTGCCAAGAGGGATGGCTCGAAGGAGAATCACTCGTGCATACAGTTATGCCGGAATGTGACACTCGGCCGAACGCCAGCAGCGCCTTGCTTGCCGGACGTAACGTCGATTCCGTCATAAAGGGCGCGGCGCTGGGCCGTATAGGCAATCTTGAAGTGCGGCTCGCTCGCAACGAGGCCGAGATCGCGGCCGCGCAGGAAGTGCGCTACCGGGTGTTCTACGACGAACTTGGCGCCAGGAAGGACCTGTTCCAGGCCCATGACCGCCGTGACGCCGACCGGTTCGATCCGCTCTGCGATCATCTGCTTGTTTTGGACACCACGCTTTCCGGTCCCGAACATCGCCGCATCGTCGGCACATATCGGCTGCTGCGGCAAGAAATCGCGGCCACGGCCGGCGGTTTCTATTCCGAAGGTGAATTCGAGCTGACCAAGCTCATCGCCCGTCACCCCGGCCAGCGTTTCCTTGAACTCGGCCGCTCCTGCGTTTTGCCGGAATACCGCTCGAAGCGCACCATCGAGGCGTTGTGGCAAGGCATCTGGGCTTACATCAACCATTACGAAATCGGTGTGATGACTGGTTGCGCTTCCTTCCACGGCACCGTGCCGGCGGCGCATGCCGAGGCGCTCACCTACCTCGCCCACCACTGCCGCACCAATTCGGCCTGGGACGTGCGCGCGGTGTCCGGGCGCTACTGCTCGATGGACCTGATGCCGATCGAGGCCGTCAATGCCAAGGCGGCGATCGCCGCGATGCCGCCTTTGGTCAAGGGCTATCTGCGCGTCGGTGCCCGCATCGGCGACGGCTGCGTCATCGATCGCGAATTCTCGACGGTCGATGTGTTCGTCGTGATGCCGGTCAAGGAAATCGGCGCCCGCTACGTCAACTACTATGGCGGCGAAGCCCAGCGCTTCGCAGCATAGCGAATAGCGAATAGAAAGTAGCGAGAGCTATCTCGTTCAGCTCCTATTCGCTATTCGCTATTCGCTACTCGCTATTCGCTTCCTTTCACAAAATATCTTCCGGCCGCCGGCCGGGTCGGCTCTTGTAGGACGGAAACGACCAGCCGAATTTGAGCGCACCGCCACGCACGAGGAACGCCGCCGCAAAGCCGGCAAGGTTCGAGGTGAGCGGCGGCAGTCCGGCAAGATCGCCAAGCGTGTAAAGCCCGGCACCCGCAAGGGCGGCCGTGACGTAGATTTCGGGCCTGAGCAGCACCGATGGCTCGCCGGCAAGGAGATCGCGCAAAATGCCGCCGAAAGTGGCGGTGAGCACGCCGGTGATGACGGAGACGACCGGCGAGCCGGTAATCGCAAGCCCCTTGGCCGCGCCCATCACCGAAAAGGCGGCGAGCCCGATGGCGTCGAGCCAGAGCAGCCATTTCCAGCGCGATTCGACACGATGCGCGCTGAAGAAGACCAGCACCGCAACCGCGGCGCAGACCAGCACATAGCCGGAGTTGGCGACCCAGAAAACCGGCAGGTTGAGGATGACGTCACGCAGCGTGCCGCCGCCTATCCCGGTGACGCTGGCCAGGAACAGGAAGCCGATGATGTCGAGCTGCTTACGCGAAGCCGCAAGCGCGCCGGTCGCCGCGAAGACGGCGACACCGGCATAGTCGAGAAGCGCGATGGCATTCATGCAGACCAGGGGAGTAAGGGAAGAGGAGAATAGGAGAATAGGAGAGTATGTTTATCACAAAGCCGCACCGTTGGTACGCTCCCTTACTCCCTTACTCCCTTACTCCCTTACTGCCCTAACTACGCATCCTTCTCAGCCTGCTCGTTCACCGGCCCCGGCTCAACCGGTGCTTCAGCGGCGGCGAACTTCGGACCACCCTTGGCGACGCCGACCATGGCCGGGCGCAGCACGCGGTCGCCGATCGAATACCCCGGCTGCACGACCTGGACCACGGTGTTGGCCGGGACATCCGGATTGGGCACTTCGAACATCGCCTGGTGGAAATTGGGATCGAACTTCTCGCCTTCCGGCGCGAGCTTCTTGACCCCATGCCGTTCCAGCGCCGACAGCATGGCGCGCTCGGTGAGGTCGACGCCTTCGATCAGCGCCTTGAAGCCGGCGTCACCCGATGCCTTGGCCTCGGCGGGAATCGCATCCAGCGCGCGGCGCAGATTGTCCGACACCGACAACATGTCGCGGGCGAAATTCGCGACCGCGTAGGTTCGCGCATCGTGCACATCGCGCGCCGTGCGGCGACGCAGGTTTTCCATCTCCGCCGCCACGCGCAGCGCGCGGTCCTTCAGCTCTTCATTTTCCTTCAGCAGCCGCACAAGGGCTTCATAGTCGCCGTCGGTGCTGCCTTCCGTGCGCTCGGCTGTGGGCTCGGTCGCCTCGACTTCGTCGGGCGCGCGTTCGTCTTTTGCCTGGTCGCTCATCGCCGTTTCCCGTCAATCTCGAATGATGTGGATTTTGTGCCCGATATCGATGTTTGGTGGCCAAAAATCAAGGGGTAAGCGACTATGGAAGCCGCCGGCCAAGGCCGGGCAATGACAGGCAAGACATTTCGACTTTAATTCAAATTTTACCTTAACCGCGGGCTTTGCTTGCCATACAGGCATGATGGGGGAACCATTCTCTTGCTGCAGGAGTTTCGAAGCCGACACAGGATTTTGAGATGATGACCCGCAACATGGGCGAAAAGGCAGAGGGGCTGGCCATCGAGATCAGGCGCCAGTTCGGCGCCGAGGCGGTGACCCGCTTTCTGCGCACCTTGCCGGCCTTCCGCACCGAGGCCGACATCCCCGATCGGTTCAGAGAACTGCTCGACCGCCTCGATGGGGCGGAGCGCGGTGACATCGGCTGGCGCCGGCGGTAACGCAACAATCGATCTTGGCAGCAAACCTCCTATCGGCAATAGCCGGGGAGAGCCGAACCATCTAAGGATAGATGTGTTGTGGTTCAATGGAGGACGTAAATGCGCAAGGTTTCGATCACCTCATCGCTGATAGCGTTTGTCGGCCTCGGCGCCATCACCTTGGCGGCCTTTCCGGCACAAGCAGACAATCTTCAGCTGCAATTGGGCAAACATGGCCCGCGGCTGAAGCTCATGGAAGATTGCGACCCCGCCTACGACGATTGCGAAGGCCCCCGTCGCGACGATCGGCGCGACCGCCGTCAACGAGGCTGCACGGAAGACCGGGCTCTCGACAAGGCAGACCGAATGGGCATCCGCCGCGCAAGGATAGAGTCCGTCGGCCGCCGGGAGATCACGGTCCGCGGCAGACAGGGCGGCGACCGCGTGCGCGTGACTTTTGGCACCGAGCGCGGCTGCCCTATCCTCGATCGCGAATAGCGATCGACCAGCGGAAAACCGACGCTCAGAGCCATCAGCAGGTCGAGCTGGCGGGTTGGCAGGCTCGATCGCCAAGCTACGCGACAATTACGCACAGTAATTTTGCGTGATGTTGCCTTGCGGCGGCGAGGCGCCCCGCCTATGCTTCCTGATGAACATGATTTCCCCTGAGGCGGTCGCCAACAGCAAGCGCGCCTGGTTGAAGATTCTCGCCCGCTACAAGAAGCCTGACAGGCGGCGCAGCGCCGTCGAACTCGCCATCACCCTCATTCCATTCGCCATACTCTGGGGGCTGTCTTCGGCGGCTTATGCCTATGGCCATTGGTGGGGACTGGTCCTCATCCTCCCCGCGGCCGGGTTTCTGGTGCGCATCTTCATGATCCAGCACGATTGCGGCCACGGCTCCTTCTTCGCCAATCGTTACGCGGACGACTGGATTGGCCGCGCGCTCGGCATCCTGACGCTGACGCCCTACGATTGCTGGCGGCGCGCCCACGCGACGCACCACGCCAGCGCCGGCAATCTTGACGAACGCGGCATGGGCGACATCCGGACGCTGACCGTTGCAGAATACCGGCAGATGTCGTGGCGGGGCCGCCTCGCCTATCGTCTCTATCGCCATCCGCTGGTGATGTTCGGGCTCGGTCCGATCTGGCTTTTCATCTTCGAGCAGAGGCTACCCGTCGGCATGATGCGCGGCGGCCTGACCCCTTGGGTGTCGTCGATGACCACCAACCTTGGCATCGCGGTCGCAGCAGCCGTCCTTATCTGGTTCGTCGGCCCGGGCGCTTTCCTGGTGGTTCACCTGCCGATCGTCATCCTCGCCGGTTCGGCCGGCATCTGGCTGTTCTACGTCCAGCACCAGTTCGAGGAAACAGAATGGGCGAAGGATGCCGACTGGGAATTCCAGCACGCCGCCTTGCACGGATCGTCGTATTACGACCTTCCGCCGGTGCTGAACTGGCTCACCGGCAACATCGGTGTCCATCACGTCCATCACCTCTCGGCCAAGGTGCCGTGCTACCGGTTGCAGGAAGTGCTGCGGGATTATCCCGAGTTGCGCGACATAGGCCGGGTTACGCTGCTCGAAAGCCTGCGCTGCGTCAAACTGGCATTGTGGGACGAAAACCGCCGCAAGCTGGTGTCGTTCCGCGAGGCACGGGCGGCGGCTTAAGCAATTCCAGGAGAAGTGTGAACGGTTTTCCAGGGAAAACGCGTAGCGTTTTCCCTGGGCAATTGCGTCACAACAAGAAGACCGCCGCGCCATGGGCGCCGCGGCCTGGAGCTCCGATCAGGCAGCCCTGATCATGTCGGCGGCCTTTTCGGCGATCATGATGGTTGGGGCATTGGTGTTGCCACCAATCAGTGTCGGCATCACCGAGGCGTCCACGACACGCAAGGCTTCAAGCCCGCGCACCTTGAGTTGCGGATCGACCACCGCCATCTCGTCGACCCCATCCGACAGGAGCCGACCGGGTGATAGACCGTGTCGGCGCGGGTACGGATATGGGTCATCAGATCGGCATCGCTCGGCTCGCCGGCGATGTGCATTTCCTTGTGCCGGTAGCGCGTCAGCGCCGGCGAAGCCAGCACCTGCCGGGTGATCCTCACGCCTTTCAGCAGCAGTTCCGCATCGCGCTGGTCGCCGAGAAAGCGCGGATCGATGCGTGGCGCGGCAAGTGGATCGGCGCTGGCCAGCCCAACCTCGCCACGCGAGTGCGGCCGCAATATGCAGACATGACAGGAGAAGCCGAAACCGTAGTGCAGCGTGCGCGCATGGTTTTCGACCAGGCCGATGACGAATTGCAGCTGCAGGTCAGGGCGCTCAAGCGCCGGGTCGGATTTGACGAAAGCGCCGCTCTCGGCCGACGGCGAGGCGATCAGCCCGGTTCCATCCCGCCGCCACTGCGCGATGTGCCTGAGGAAACCCCACGCGCCGCGCGGGCTCATGCCGAGCATATCGGTGTCCTTCGATCTCCAGCCGACGATAAAATCGAGGTGGTCCTGCAGGTTCTTGCCGACGCCCGGCAATTCGTGGACGACGGGAACGCCATGCACGGCAAGTTCGGCCGCCGGGCCGATACCCGACAGCAACAGAAGCTGCGGCGAACCGAAGGCACCACCGCAGAGGATCACCTCGCGCGACGCCTGTGCCACTGCCTCGCCTTTGCGCGTCCGGTAGCGGATGCCGGTGGCGCGCTTGCCGGCAAGGACGATGCCTGTGGCGTGCGCCCGCGTGATCACGGTCAGATTGCTCCGCTGCATCACCGGATGGAGATAGGCGG
>NZ_RZPQ01000215.1:0-7915 GCF_003999135.1 Mesorhizobium sp. M7A.F.Ca.CA.004.06.1.1
GAGACTGAAGCCGCAGCGGAAGAAGAAGCCGCAACGGCCGACCTGGCGGCAAATGCCGCGCCCGCAACGGACGCCGCGCCGGACGAACCTGTGGCGGTGACTGAAGCAGCTGTCGGCGAACCCGCGCCGGAAGCCGAAGCACCAAAACCCATCCTGTTGTGGCGTCAGGGCCGCTTCGAACAGCGCCCGCGCAACCGCGATGACAACCGCAGGAACAATCGCCCGCGCAACGGACAAGCGCGCGGCCGAAGCGATGCGCCTGCGGATGCCGCCGGCGCACCGGCCGCTGCTGCACCCGGAGAACGCCCGGCCCATGAAGGACGGCGCGATGGAGCCGGCAAGCCGCGCTTCGACCGCTCGAAATTCAAGCCCAAGCCGCAGGCCGAAGGCGAACAGCGACGTGATGGCAGGCCGCAGGGCGAACGTCCCGACCGCCGCGAAGGCCGTCCCGACTGGAAGGGTGGCAGGCCTGATGGCAAAGGTGGTCCGCAAGGCGGCAAGCCGGCCTTCCAGCCGAAGCCGCGCGAGGAGCGTCCGGTGCGTTTCGATCCGGATTCGCCCTTCGCCAAGCTCGCCGCTCTCCGCGACCAGCTGAAGAAGTAGAACCCGGCTCGCTTCGATGGTTGCCGAAGGCCGCCAGCGCATCGACAAATGGCTGTTCTTCTCCCGCGCCGTGAAATCGCGCTCGCTGGCGGCGAAGTTGGTCGTCGCCGGCCGGGTCCGCATCAATCGCGACAAAGCAGCGCAGGCCTCCGACCAAGTCAAGCCAGGCGACGTCCTGACCATCACGCTCGAGCGTCGCATCTTCATCTGGAAGGTGCTCGGCGCCGGTGCACGGCGCGGCCCGGCCGAGGAGGCCCGGACGCTCTACGAGGATATGTCGCCACCGCCCGCACCGAAGGGCGAAGCCCCTCCCGATGCAATTCCGGGGCTGCGCGAGGCCGGCAGCGGCCGCCCGACCAAGAAGGAACGTCGCCAGACCGACCGATTGCTCGGCGAAGATTGATGCCTGGCGTCCAAAAACACGCAGTGGTTCTGGGACAACGGCACGCCTGAGGCGAGAACTGAGCCCGGCAAACAGACGCTCTGCGGGACATGACTGACTTCCGCCGGGCCTGCAGTCTGGAATTCCATTCCGGAAACACCGGCACCGTCCGCAATGGCTACCCTTGCAAGCGGTCGACAAAGGCGTTACCTGACGGAAAAAGCCCAACAAAATGGGACGTCCCGGAGCCGACCGATGACCTATGTCGTGACCGACAATTGCATCAAATGCAAATACATGGACTGCATCGAAGTCTGTCCGGTCGACTGTTTCTACGAAGGCGAGAACATGCTCGTCATCCACCCCGACGAGTGCATCGACTGCGGCGTTTGCGAGCCGGAATGCCCGGCCGACGCAATCAAGCCGGACACCGAACCCGGCCTCGACAAATGGCTGCAGGTCAACACCGAATACGCCGAGAAATGGCCCAACATCACCGCCAAGAAGGAACCGCCGGGAGACGCCAAATCCTTCGACGGCGAGGCCGGCAAGTTTGAGAAATACTTCTCGGCCGAGCCCGGCGAAGGCGATTGACAACACGGCCGCAAAGGCCGGTATTACGCTGGGTAAGAGGCACGTCACATTAACCGGCTTGACAGCCGGCGCTGACCTGTGGCCTTCGCGTATGCAGCAAAACCTTGATTCTTCCGACTTTTTGTGTTACATCAGCGAAACATGCCGGTGACACAACGTCGATTTATGGCGCAGACGCCCCAAATCACTGAAAGGTGAAAATCCCATTCGGACCAGAGCGATCTGGGCCAGGCGGTCGCGATGTTGCGGTTTGCCGGTCCGGCCTTTCCGATGGGTTCATCTGTTGTGCGGCTAACGATCGGCTTCCCCGATCGCGCGAGTTCGGACCGGCAGGACGCCGGTGCCACAACAAGGAGTTCAGGGCGTAATGGCAACGATCACCCCGCAGAAGAAGTCCACCGCTGCGCGTCACGGTTTCAAGACCGGCGAGTACATCGTCTACCCGGCGCACGGCGTCGGCCAGATCGTCTCGATCGACGAGCAGGAAGTTGCTGGACACAAGCTGGAACTGTTCGTCATCGACTTTTCGAAGGACAAGATGCGCCTGAAGGTGCCGGTCGCCAAGGCGACCTCCATCGGCATGCGCAAGCTGTCGGAGGAGGATTATGTCGAGCGCGCGCTGAAGGTCGTGCAGGGCCGCGCCCGCGTCAAGCGCACCATGTGGTCGCGCCGCGCCCAGGAATATGATGCGAAGATCAATTCGGGCGACCTGATCTCGATCTCGGAAGTCGTGCGCGACCTCTACCGCGCCGACAACCAGCCGGAGCAGTCCTATTCCGAGCGCCAGCTCTATGAGGCGGCGCTCGACCGCATGGCCCGCGAGATCGCGGCCGTCAACCGCATGTCGGAAACCGAAGCCGTGCGCTTGATCGAGGTCAACCTCAACAAGGGCCCTAAGCGTGGCGCCAAGGCCGACAATGAAGAGGCCGAGCAGGAAGAAGCTGCCTGATCCTTCTCGCCTTTTCGAGAGATCCTGCCTGAAACGATTGGAGGCTCCGGTTTGACCGGGGCCTCTTTTGCTTTTGGGCGGCAGCTTCGATGTTGATGATGTACTGCGCACCAGCGTGCTGCATCGCGGCTTGCCGGCGCGCCGAACCGTGGTGCCGTCCAGCGCGCATTTTCGTTTAACGTGTGTCCCCACTTGTCGCCTTGCCAGCAAAGCAGGCCGCAGCAATGGTTTCGCGCAATTCCTCGTCGGCGATCGGCTTGTGCAGGATGCGGCTGCCGCTGGCGCTGATCTCCTTGAGGCGCGAAGGCGAGGTATCGCCGGTGATGATGATGGTCGGGACAACGCGGCCGATATGGGCGTGAAGCGCACGGATCGCGTCGGTGCCGGTGGTGTCATTCTCGAGACGGTAGTCTGCGATGATCAGGTCGACCGGCGCATCGCCGGCAGCCAGCGCCGCCGCATGGGCCTTCCGTGCCTCTGCGGCGGAGCGGCCGGGATAGACACGATGTCCCTCCAGGTTGAGCAAGCGCACCATGGCATCGAGAACGTCGCCCTCATCCTCGACCACCATGATGCCGGCGGCACTGCTGGCCGGCGATGTCGTGTCGACCTCTAAGCGAGCTTGCACCGCGCCGGCCTTCGCGACGGTGATGGAAAACAGGGAACCGCGTCCGGACGTCGAAGCCAATTTCAGCGGGTGCCCCAACAGGTCGGCGGTGCGGCGAACGATGGCGAGCCCGAGTCCCAGGCCTTGCGTGCGGTCCCGCGCCGGGTTCTGCAACTGCACGAACTCCTCGAAGACCATCCCCTGCTGATCGGCGGGGATGCCGGGGCCGCTGTCGAGGACCTGTATCTCCACACATGCGCCGCGCCGGCGACAGCCCAACAGGACACCACCTTGCTTGGTGTAGCGAAAGGCATTCGACACCAGGTTGTTGAGAATGCGCTTCAGCATCATCGGGTCGCTGTCGACGCAGAGGCCGCTGTCGACAACGCGCCACGTAAGTCCGCGCTGTTTCGCCTCGGCGGCGAATTCATTGCGAAGATCACCAAAGAGGTCGCGCAGCGGCACCGCCTCGCTCGCGACCGTGACGATGCCCGCATCGAGCCGGGAGATATCGAGCAAAGCGTTGAGCAGCCCACTGAAGTTGCTGACAACCGATTTCGCCCGGCTGGCCAGGTCGCGCGCCTCGCCGGAGGGTACGTCGCCGCGCTGCCCCAAAACGGCAAGCGTCGAGACCAGCAGGCTCAGGGCATGGATCGGTTGGCGCAGATCGTGACTCGCCGCCGCCAGAAAACGCGTCTTGGCACGGTCGGCGGTCTGCGCCCTGTCACGTTCCTCTTGCAGATGCTCGACCAGCGTTTCGTTCTCCAGTCGCAGGCTGACGGTTTCGCGCAGCATGCGGTAGGTGATACGGCAGTAGTAGAAATTGATCGCCACCAGCGACGCGAGCAGGAACAGGAAGGCGCCGGAAATATCGCTTTGGGTGGTCAGGCAGCGCAGGGCGACCGGCACCACCGTTGCCAGGATGGAACCAACCAGCGCCGGCGGAAAGGCCGACAGAGACGGCACGGTGCCGCAGACGAGACCAGTCAGGACGATGACCGTGAAGGACAGCACGATCGGCGCCTCGGGCATGAATCCGACCCAGCCAAGCACACCCCACAGAAGGCCTGACATGCAGGAAAATGCCGTCGCCAGCCATGCCCAGCGCAAGATCGAGTGGCGATCCCGGGCGCGGCTGAAAAAACGGCGCGACGCCAGCACCCGGATAGCCGTCAGCAGATACAGCGCCGCTAGCCAGCCGATCAGCCAATGGGTGGAAACGGCCGTTCTCAGCACATAGACCGCCGCCATCGAGATCACGATGTTGGAGATGACCACGCCGTAGGAATTGCGATACAGGAGTCCGATCAGGGCCTGGCGTATCTTGTCTTCCTGCATCGAATCCCCCCAATTGCCCCAAGTATTCTCCGGGCGGTCTTCCCCGGTACCGTTGATCTACCGGCAACCTGTTTCGCATAAGTTGGCGATTGATCCATATACGCCGCTGCAGTCCTGGATGGTGCCCTGATGAATCGCCCGCTCACCGCCATACTCGCCGACGACCATGCCATCGTGCGCGAGGGGCTGAAGCTGCTCATCTCGGCGATGGACAATGTCTCGGTCGTCGCCGAGGCTGCGGATGGCGAGGCGCTGCTTGGCCAACTGCGAAGCACGCGCGCCGACCTTTTGATCCTCGACCTCGGCATGCCAGGCGTCGCCGGGATGCAGTTCATCGCCACCATCAGGACCTTGGCGCCACACCTGCGCATCGTAGTGCTGACGGCCAATATCGAGCCGAGGACGGTGCGCGCCGCGCTCAGTGCCGGCGCCAACGCCTACCTGACCAAGGACGGCGATCCCGAGGAACTCGGCGCCGCCATCGAAGCGGTCAAGAAGGGGGGCACCTATCTGGCGAAAACCGTTCGCTTCGCCGTCAGCGATATGGGCAGGGGCAGCGAGCCGATAGCCGCACAGGAAATCCTCTCCCCGGTGCCGCTGACGCGGCGCGAACGGCAGATCCTTCAACTGGTGGCGCAAGGCATGATCACGCGCGACATCGCCGAACGGCTGGGTATCAGCCTGCCGACCGCTCGCAAGCATCGCGAAAACCTGATGGGCAAGCTCAATCTCCACAACACCGCCGAACTGACCGCCTACGCGGTTCGTCTGGGATTGCCCGCCGGCTGACATCGCAGCCGCTCGGCAACGTCCCCTTAACCATCGGCAGATTAGCCAAGCCCGATCACGATCCAAATACGGCATCTGCCGTATGTTTTCGGCCTGACCCCCAGCCTACTCCTCCCACGGCTTGATCACATGGGAGGAGCCGTCATGCCGTCGCTGGATCTTTGGATTCCGTTCGCCCTCGCAACGCTCGCCTTCGCCTGCATGCCAGGGCCGGCGATTCTCTACATGACCGCGCAGACGCTGGCCCATGGCCGTCAGGCGGGATTGATGGCGGCACTGGGTGTTCATCTCGGCTGTTACGTGCACATCCTGGCCGCGGCGGTCGGACTCGCCGCACTGATGGAACACGCGCCGGTCGCTTTCTCGATGATCCGATTGGCGGGCGCCACATATCTCATTTCGCTGGGCCTTGCCATGTTCCTGGGCTGGAACCGGATGGGCGAGGACGGTGCCAGGCCGGCCCCGAACACATTCCGCGACAGCATGGTCGTCGAGATCCTCAATCCCAAGACAGCACTGTTCTTCCTGACCTTCCTGCCGCAGTTCGTGGATCCGTCAGCCGCCATTGCCGTAGGGTTGCAATTCCTCATCCTCGGCATCGTCGTCAATCTTATCTTCTCGATGGCCGACCTGGCGGCGGTCGGCATCGCCTCGCTCGCCGTTGGCCGGTTCACCGGCGGCGGCGCCGGATGGGTGATCCCCAAGACATGCGGTTCGATCCTCATCGGACTTGGCGTGGCGCTCGTCAGCCATCATATCTGAACCTGCAAATGAAAAGCCGCGGCGTCAGGGGAGAGCCGACGGTGAAATTTTAGCGGCTGCCGGCAGCAAGGGCCAGTATGCCGGAGGGCGGCTGACGGCCTGCTCGCGCACGGCAAGATATCCCGGAAACCGGCGCCCCTTTTGGGCCATCACCCGAATTCAACACACTCTGGGCCGCGCTCTTACGCGCCGCCGCCTTCCTTCTCAGCCTCCTGCTTCAGCGTTGCGATGAACCGCTTCGTCCGTTGCTGCTGCGGATTGTTGAACAGCACCGCGGCCGGCCCCTTCTCGACGACGACGCCGGCATCGAGGAACACCACTTCCTGGGCGATCTTGGAGGCGAGGCGCAGATCATGCGTCGCCATCACCATGGTCGTGCCTTCGCTGGCGAGCTTGCCAAGCACCTCGACCACCTCTTGCGCCAGTTCCGGGTCGAGCGCCGAGGTCGGCTCGTCGCAGAGCAGCACTTTCGGCGACGGCGCCAAAGCGCGGGCGATCGCCACGCGCTGTTGTTGGCCGCCCGACAGCGTCGCTGGCCAGGCGTCTGCCTTGTGCACCATCCCGACCTTCTCCAGCAGAGCCAGTGCCCGCTCGCGTGCCCTCTCAGGCGACCATTTCAACACCGTCACCAGCCCTTCCATGACGTTCTCGATCGCAGTGCGATGCGGAAACAGCTGGAAGTTCTGGAACACCATGCCAGTCTGCAGCCGCAGGCGCTGGATATCCCTGGCCGGAACCCTGCCGCCGGGGTGGAATTCGAGCGTCTCGTCGCCAATGCGCACCGTGCCCGAGGTCGGGATCTCCAGGAGGTTGATACAGCGCAGCAGGGTGCTCTTTCCCCCGCCCGACGGACCGACCAGCGCCGTGACGCTGCCTTCGGCAATGGTGACCGTCACGCCCTTCAACACGAGATTGTCGCCGAAGCGCTTTTCGATGTTGCTGAGGCCGATCATGAGCGCGCCTCCAGGAAGCCGCCATAGCGGTTGAGCCGGGTCTCCAACCGCGTCTGCAAGGCCGACAGCACCGAACTCAGCGCCAAATAGAGGATCGCCGCCTCGACATAGAGGATCAGCGGCTCATAGGTGGTGGCGACGATGCGCTGCGCCGCCTGGAACATCTCCGGCACGGTGATGGCGGCGGCCAGCGACGTGTCCTTGACCAGCGAGATGAAGGTGTTGGAGAGCGGCGGCACCGCGACCCGGCCGGCTTGCGGCAGAATGGTACGCCGCATCGCCTGGCCCCAGGTCATGCCGATCGAATAGGCGGCTTCCCACTGGCCTTTCGGCACCGAGCCTATTGCCGCGCGGATGATTTCCGACGTGTAGGCGCCGATGTTGAGCGTGAATCCGATCAACGCCGCCGTGAAGGCGTCGAGCAGGATGCCGACCGACGGCAGGCCGTAGAAGATGAGGAACAGCTGCACCAAAAGTGGCGTACCCCGGAAGATCCAGACATAGAAGCGCACAAGCGCGACCAGCGGCTTGGGGCCGAACAGCCGGGCGAGTGCAGCACCCAACCCAACGGCCAGCCCCAAGGCGAAGGACAACAGCGTCAGCGGCACGGTGAAGATCAGCGCCGCCCACAGCAGCGAAGGCAGCGACTCCAGCATCAGTTGCAGCCAGTGCGGCACGTATGACCCTCCAGATTGGTCGAAGCAGCTTGGTCAAGGCGAGAATGCGTCTGCCATATCACGACAAAAGCGGCGGGCCGTCAAAGACGGCTCGCCGCTCTATGTGTCTCATGGCCGCGGAGCGGCTCGCCTCGTAGATTACTTCGAAACATCCTGGCCGAAATAGGTGTCGGCGATCTTCTTATAGGTGCCGTCGGCCTTGATGTCGGCCAGCGCCTTGTTGATCGCGGCGACCAGCTCCGGATCGCCCTTGCGCACGAT
>NZ_RZPQ01000216.1:0-7900 GCF_003999135.1 Mesorhizobium sp. M7A.F.Ca.CA.004.06.1.1
AAGCGGTCGATCGCGATGGCGGTGCGTTCGCGGCCTTTCCAGCCGGCCGCTTCCAGCGACAGGAAGCCTTCGATGGCATGGCGGATGTCTTCGGGGCCGCGCGCCACGACATGCTCAAGCTTGCCAAGGTCGCCAAGGCGCCGCTTCAGGCGGCGGAACTCGCGATAATGGTGCGCGCGCAGCGAGGCCTTCAGATAATCATCTCCATCGAGCTCGCTCTCCAGCGCCGGGCGCTGGATCTGGCCGGTGGTGACCAGCGTCAGGCCGCGCGCCTCGGCCACGGTGGCAAGCAGGCTCGCCACCGGGCCATCGAGCCGGACATCGGCCAGGACGAAGACTTTCGGCAGCTTGAGGTGCGGGCGCGACAGCATCGAGAAGAAGTCTTCGACGACGCCGACCGGATCGTCGCGGTCGACCAGCGGCGTGCCGAGCGGACCGAACGGGCTCGACCATGTGCGCATGACCGGCACGCCGAGCGGCACCACCGGCCGTTCCACCGAGAACGGCACCAGAAGGCGCAGCCGGTTGCGGTATTCGTCGCCGTCGCGGATGACCGCCAGCCGCACCTCGCGGTCCTCCAGCCGCGGCATGGCGGGCGCCAGGAAACGCGGGTTGAAGAACACGTTGGGCTCGACCGTGCGGGCGCAGAGATAATCCAGCTCCTCGACCAGGTCGAAGCCGGCCGATGCCGGATAGATGGCGAGCTTGCGCTCGGGCCGGTTGTTGGCGAGGATTTCAATGTGAGCGGGGTCGGCGTCGCGGGTCAGTCCGGCAAGGCCAGACACCATCGCGCCGGCAGTGCCGCCGCTGGTTTCCTCAAGCAACGGGATGGCAGCCATCACGCGGCTCCTTTCGGGGCTAAGAAGATGAGCATGGCGATGCCGAGCTTGCGCCACACCGTGAAGGAGAGCGCGCCGGCTTCGAAGATCATGGCAAAGGCGGTGGCCATTGCCGCGCCCCACAGGCCGAACATCGGGATGAGCACCACATTGAGGGCGATGTTGAAGGCCAGCGTCATGGCATAGACGGCAGCACAGATGTTCTGGTTGCCGCTCATCGTCAGCAGGCTTTCGCAGGGGCCGACGGCGGCCCGCGCCACGACGCCGAAGACAAGCAGGAACAGCAACGGATAGCCTGATGTGAATTCAGGGCCGAACAGCACCAGCATCGGCTCGCCGAGCGCCAGCACCAGCAGTGCCATCAAGAGCGATGGCCAGAACGTCCACGACACCGTCTCGCGGGCGAAGGCGGCAAGCCTTTGCGGGTCGCCATGGGTGAACTGCGCATAGCGCTGGGCAACGCCGGCCTTGACGGCGAAGTAGACGAAATGCACCAGCGCCAGCGTCTTCACGGTGGCGAAATAAACGGCGACGTCGTTGGGATCCATATAGGCGCCGACCATCAGCACATCGGCATTGGTGAGCAGGAAGAAGAAGCTCTCGACCAGGAAGATCGGCAGCGAGACGACGAACCATTGCGCGAAATGGACCTTTATCGGCCCCGCCGGGATCTGCCGTTCCATGCGCTGGGTGACACCGACGAGTTGTCCCAGCGTGGTGGCGTAGGTGGCGGCGATCGAGGCGAAGATGGCGGTCCTGGCATCGGGTGCGTAGCCCACGAACAGCATCAGCGCCATGAACAGCAGGATCAGCACGGGCCGCACCAGATAGGTCGGCGACAGGGCAAACAGCGCCCAGCTGTTGGCGCGTGCCAGGCCCGACAAAAGGTCGGACATGGCGATCATCGGCAGGCAGATGACGCCGAGGATGAACGGGATCACATAGTAGTTCTCGATCCAGGGTGCCGCCAGCCAGACGCCGAGCGCGCCGAGCCCGGCAATCAGCGTGGAGGCGATCAGCACGAACAGACGGCTGGCTAGCACGATGCCGCGCAGTTCGTCCATCAAGCCGCGCTCGCGATATTCGGGAATGTAGCGGATGACCGAGGTGTGGAAGCCCAGGCAGGCGAGATTGCCGACGATGACCATCGTCACCCAGACGAGGACGAAGATGCCATATTCGAACGAGCCCATCCAGCGTGCCATCAGCACCTGGCTGACGAAGGCGATGACGGCGCTAACGATGCGGACCGAGAAGGCGATGACCGACATGCGGCTCGCCTCGCCGCGCTCGTCGGCGGTGAACAGCACGGCATCGATGCGGCCAAGCAACGGCCCCATGCGCAGCGCCCAACGCTGCGGCAAGAACCGCCCGGCAGTCGTGGCCGCGGAAAAGCGCACCCCGATTTCTCTCCGTTTTCCGCTTCTTTTTCAGGCGTTAGTGTAGCGGAGACACATTAAGAAAACGTGGGTGGGGAGCCCCCTTCGCCCCGTCACTATACGGGGAGAAGGTGCCGGCAGGCGGATGAGGGGCGGCGCTGGCGGTGGGAGGGTTTGCGCTGTGCGCTTGGCAAAGAACGGAGGAAATACGAGCGCAAATGATGGCGGGTTAACATTCAAGCACTTTCCCAGAAGCGCGAAACCCGCTCTAATACGCCCGTTCTGGGGAAACCATGTCACAGCTTATAATTCACGGCCATGTGACTCTGGGGGCCCGAGACAAGTTCGTTGCGCGTTGGGTTGTATGAGGATGGGACGATGAAGGCGACCGTTCCACCCTTTGCAGAGTTCTTTGTGCCGGTCTTGCGGGCATTGGACGCGCTCGGCGGCTCCGCTTCGATCGAAGAGATCGACGACAAGACGGCAGTACTGATGAACATTTCCGATGCGGCGCGGGCGGTGCTGGTTGGTGATGGTCCAAGGGCAAAGTTCGATTATCGCTGCGCCTGGGCACGAAGCTGGCTGAAGAATGCAGGCCTCACGAACAATAGCGAGCGCGGCGTGTGGGCGCTCACGGCGGAAGGCCGGGCATCGCTGTCACTTGCTCCGGAAGAAATCGTACGGCTTGTCAGGCGAGCCGACGCGGCACTACGCAAAGCGAAAACTGTCGTTGCCCCCGAGCGCGTGGAGGCCGAAGCGGAAGCAGCTGATATCGCCTTGAAGGACTGGCGGGAGCAACTGCTCGACATACTTCTGGCGCTTGATCCCGCGGCCTTTGAGCGGTTGTGCCAGAGAATTCTCCGTGAGGCCGGCTTTATCAAGGTCGAGGTGACCGGGAGGAGCGGCGATGGTGGCATCGACGGCACCGGTGTATTGCGGGTCAACCTGCTTTCGTTCCACGTGCTATTCCAGTGCAAGCGTTGGAAAGGCTCGGTGGGGTCAGGCGTCGTGCGCGACTTTCGCGGTGCAATGGTTGGTCGAGCCGATAAGGGCCTTGTCATCACCACCGGTACATTTACCGCGGATGCGCGGCGCGAGGCTGTGCGCGACGGCGCTCCTGCCATCGACCTGATCGATGGTGACGGATTATGCGATCTGCTCAAGGATCAGAAGATCGGCGTGCGAGTGAAGATGGTGGAGGAAGTGACGGTCGACGAGGCGGCATTCGCCGAGTTTTAACGACGCCAATCGCGGAACCCAGCGCCGCCCCTCATCCGCCCTTCGGGCACCTTCTCCCCGTGAACGGGGAGAAGGGAAAAAAAGCGCCGCGCCCTTACGCGAACGCCCCGTGGCAGTGCTTGTACTTCTTCCCCGAACCGCAGGGGCAGGCTTCGTTGCGGCCGACTTTGCCCCAGGTGGCCTGGTTGTTGGGGTCGCGGTCCTCGGGAGCGACGACGGCGGTTGTCTCCGGGCGGACCAGGAGGGCGGTTTCGCCGCCTTCGAAGTCGTTCTCGCCGGTGGTGCCGTCGATGTGGGTGCCGAACATGTCGGGGGCTTCCGGGGGCGGCGCTTCGGCGGCCTGGCGGACCAGTTCGACGCGCATCAGCTGCGCGGTGACGGCCTGGCGCAGATTGCCCAGCATGGCCTGGAACAGCTCGAATGCTTCGCCCTTGTACTCCTGCAGCGGATCGCGCTGGGCGTAGCCGCGGAAGCCGACGACCGAACGCAGATGGTCGAGATTGACGATGTGCTCGCGCCACAGATGATCGAGCGTCTGCAGCACAACCGAGCGCTCGACATAGTTCATCACCTCGGGGCCAAAACGCTCGGCGCGCTCCTTGGCGGCGGCTTCGGCGGCCTGCCCGATGCGCTCGCGGATGTCGTCTTCGGCGATGCCCTCTTCCTTGGCCCAGTCCTCGACCGGCAGGTCGAGGTTGAGGAACTCGGCGATCTCGGCCTTCAGCCCGGCAACGTTCCACTGCTCGGCATAGGCGTTTTCGGGAATGGCCTTGGCGACGATCTCGTCGATGACGCCTTCGCGCATCTCGGCGATCGTTTCGGACAGGCCTTCGCCGTCCATCAGCTCGATGCGCTGCTCGAACACCACCTTGCGCTGGTCGTTGGAGACGTCGTCATATTTCAAAAGGTTCTTGCGGATGTCGAAGTTGCGCGCCTCGACCTTCTTCTGCGCCTTTTCCAGTGCCTTGTTGATCCACGGATGGATGATCGCCTCATCTTCCTTGAGGCCGAGCTTCTGCAGCATGCCGTCCATGCGCTCGGAGCCGAAGATGCGCATCAGATCGTCCTGCAGGGACAGGAAGAATTTCGAGCGGCCGGGGTCGCCCTGACGGCCGGAACGGCCGCGCAACTGGTTGTCGATGCGGCGCGATTCGTGGCGTTCGGTGGCCAGCACGTAGAGGCCGCCGGCGGCCAGCGCCTTTTCCTTCAGCCGCTCGATGTCGGCAATGATTTCCTTTTCCCGCGCCTCGCGCTCGGGTCCGGCCGGCATGTCGCCGAGCTCTTCCTCGATGCGCATCTCGGCATTGCCGCCGAGCTTGATGTCGGTGCCGCGGCCGGCCATGTTGGTGGCGATGGTGATGGCGCCGGGCTTGCCGGCCTGGGCGACGATCGCCGCCTCGCGCTCGTGATGGCGGGCGTTCAGCACTTCGAAATCGGTAAAACCTTCCTTGCGCAGGCGCTCGGCCAGCTGCTCGGACTTTTCGATGGAAGTGGTGCCGACCAGCGTCGGCTGGCCCTTGGCGCTGGCTTCGCGGATCTCTCTCACGATCGCCTTGTATTTCTCCTCGACCGTCCGGTAGACCTCGTCGTCCTCGTCGATGCGCACGACCGGCAGATTGGTCGGGATCTCGGTGACTTCGAGACCGTAGATGTTGCCGAATTCCTCGGCCTCGGTCAGCGCCGTGCCGGTCATGCCGGAGAGCTTCTTGTAGAGGCGGAAATAATTCTGGAAGGTGACGGAGGCCAGCGTCTGGTTCTCCGGCTGGATCGCCACATGCTCCTTGGCTTCGAGCGCCTGGTGCAGGCCTTCCGAATAGCGGCGGCCCGGCATCATGCGGCCGGTGAACTCGTCGATGATGACGATCTCGCCGTTGCGGACGATGTAGTCCTTGTCCTTCTGGAACAGCCGGTGCGCCTTCAGCGCGTTGTTGACGTGATGGACGATGGCGACGTTCTCGACGTCGTAGAGCGACTCGCCCTTGAGCAGGCCGGCATCGCGCAAAAGGTTCTCGAGCTTCTCGGTGCCTTCCTCGGTGAAGATCGAGGTCTTCTGCTTCTCGTCGATCTCATAATCCTGCGGCTGCAGCTGGATGATGAAGGTGTCGATGGTGTTGTACATTTCCGAACGGTCCTCGAGCGGACCGGAAATGATCAGCGGCGTGCGCGCCTCGTCGACCAGGATGGAATCGACTTCGTCGACGATCGCGTAATTGTGACCGCGCTGCACCATCTGGGCGCGCTCGTATTTCATGTTGTCGCGCAGATAGTCGAAGCCGAGCTCGTTGTTGGTGGCGTAGGTGACATCGGCGGCGTAGGCGGCGCTGCGCTCCTCGTCAGACAGGCCATGGACGATGACGCCGACCGAGAGGCCGAGGAACTTGTAGACGCGGCCCATCCATTCGGAGTCGCGGGTGGCCAGGTAATCGTTGACGGTGACGACGTGGACGCCTTTGCCGGCGAGCGCATTGAGGTAGACCGGCAGCGTCGCGACCAGGGTCTTGCCCTCGCCGGTGCGCATCTCGGCAATACCGCCATTGTGCAGCACCATGCCGCCGATCAGCTGGACATCGAAGGGGCGCATGCCGAGCACGCGGCGCGCTGCCTCGCGGGCGGTGGCGAAGGCCGGCACCAACAGGTCGTCGAGTGTGGCGCCATTGGCTATGTCCTGGCGGAACTTCGCGGTGCGGCCGACCAACTCCTCGTCGGAGAGCGCCCGCATCTCGTTTTCCATGGCGTTGATCGCCTCGACACGGGGCCGGGTCGATTTGACCCGACGGTCGTTGGAGGAACCGAAAACCTTACGGGCGAGACCGCCGAGACTGACCATCCAATGGTCCTTTCGATAGAATTCTCAATCTTGAGATGAGCGCCGGCCGGCCCCATCAATTCCACGTGAACACTGGCGAACACATTAGTGAACACTGGCAAACACAAAAAGCGCCCGGAAAACGGTTCTGGACGCAAAGTCGTTGGACAGATAAGAGGGGGCTCAACTGATGTCAACGCCGCGCTGGCCCTGCTGGCTGCGCCAAATTCCGCCACAATCTGGCCGATCTGGAAGCACCCTCTTAACAATCCCCACCGGAGTCCACCCTATGTCCCTGTTGTTCCGCCGCGCGTCGCTCGCCAGCCTTGGCTTGGCCGTCGGCCTGTCGGCCCTTTCGCTCTCGCCGCTGATGGCGCAGCAAACCGCTCCCGCCCCGGCGGATGCAGCAGCGCCAGCCGCGGCACCGGTCGATCCGAATAAGGTTATCGCCACGGTCAACGGCCAGCCCCTGACCGAAGCCGATCTGGTGCTTGCCGAAGGGGAATTGTCACAGCAGTTCGCGCAATTGCCACCCGAGCAGCGCCGTGCCGCAGCGCTCTCGGCTGCCATCGAGATCCGTGTCATGGCCGCCCAGGCGGTCACGTCAGGGCTCGACAAGGATCCCGACTTCCAGCGCCGCATGGCCTTCCTGCAGCAGCGCGCGCTGCATGGCGAGATGGTCGAGAAGGGCGTCGTCGACAAGGTCACCGACGCCGAGGTCCGCGCCCGCTACGACCAGGAAATCGCCAACACGCCGCCCACCAACGAGCTGCATGCCCGTCACATCCTCGTGAAGACGAAGGAAGAGGCCGAGGCCATCATCAAGCAGCTCGACGGCGGCGCCGACTTCCAGAAGCTCGCCAACGAGCACACCAGCGATCCCTCGGGCAAGACCAGCGGCGGCGATCTCGGCTGGTTCGGACCTGGCCAGATGGTGCCGGAGTTCGACAAGGCGGCCTCCGCGCTCGAGGTCGGCAAATACACCGAGCAGCCGGTGCAGTCGCAGTTCGGCTGGCATGTCATCAAGCTCGAGGACAAGCGCACCAAGCAGCCGCCGGCCTTCGACGACGTCAAGGACCAGGCCAAGCAGGCGGTCATCCGCGACAAATATTTTGCGCTGGTCAAGTCGCTGCGCGCCGGCGCCAAGATCGAGATCCCCGACGCGAACCTGAAGAAGACGGTCGATACGCTGGAAAGCGCCAAGTAAGACTGATAGCTCTTTGAAAAGGGCGCGGCAGCCAGGGGTTGCCGCGCCCTTTTTCATCGCCGTTTTTTAAGGGGCGGGCGCCGCTATGCCTCGCATCACGTAGTTGACCGCCTTGCCGATGGCGGCTTCGTCCTCGTCGAGCCGGTTGGTCAACAGATGTCTCCAGGCGAAGGAGGCGATCAGGTCTGCGACAACAGCTGAATCGACGCCGGCCGGGATTTCGCCCCTTGCCTTGGCGCGTTCGATGATCTGGCCGGTATGGGAGCGTCGGCCCAGCGAGTAGTCGGCAAGGGCCGCGGCAGCGGTCTCGTCCGACTGCGCCTCGGCGATCAGCGACCGGAACACGCTTCCCGACGATGTCTCGCGCCAGTGGGTGAACAGGTTTTTCAGGAAGCCGACGAGATCCTCCTCCAGCCGCCCGGTATCGGGA
>NZ_RZPQ01000217.1:0-7894 GCF_003999135.1 Mesorhizobium sp. M7A.F.Ca.CA.004.06.1.1
TCCACACCCTGTCGGTTATTTTTTCCGTTATGCACCGCATGCCTGCCCGGTTCTCCGGCAGGCATACGACGTCAGCCAGGAGTGTACTCCCTCCCGCTCGGCGGCAATCTGGCATGGCCCGAAACAAAATTCACGCGGAATTTTGACCTTTTGGAAAAGCTTGGTGCGGACAAGCCGCACCGCAGCTTGTCCTTGCGCCAAGTGTCAGGCGGAGGCGGCGGCAGGGATGGCGCAAGCGACGCCGGTGCCTTTGAGGTTGCACGTGCCGTAAGGGTTCTTCGCCAAATATTGCTGGTGATCGGCTTCGGCGAAGTAGAATTCGGCCGCCGGCGCGATCTCGGTGGTGATCCTGCCGTGGCCGGCACCGCGCAGCGAGGTCTCATACGCATCGCGCGAGGCGCTCGCCGCCCGCAATTGCGCCTCGTCGCTCGTGTAGATCGCGGAGCGATAGGCGGTGCCGACATCATTGCCCTGGCGCATGCCCTGCGTGGGGTCGTGGCTTTCCCAGAACAGCTTCAGAAGCCCAGCATAGGAGACGATCTCGGGGTCATGGACCACCAGCACCACTTCGGCATGACCGGTAAGCCCGGTGCAGGTCTCCTGATAGGTCGGATTGGGGGTGAAGCCGCCGGCATAGCCAGCCGCGGTGACCCAGACGCCTTCGATCTGCCAGAACAGCCGCTCCGCACCCCAGAAGCAGCCCAGTCCGAACATCGCCGTCTCCAGCCTCTCGGGATAAGGACCCTTGAGCGATCTTTTCAAGACCTTGTGTCTGGATGCGGTCGGGATCGCCCTGGCGCGGCCCGGCAGGGCCTGGGAGGGCTTCGGCAGATTGAGCTTCTTGTTCAGCATGTCGCTGAGAAAGAACATGCGCGGCTCCTCTCCGGGTGAAACGCAAGAAGCCGCATGACGGCGGCTTTGTTTGAGCATCGGATTCCCAAAACCGGCAACCGCTTTTGGGTCCGATGCTCTAGGTGGCGGCGAACTGCCCAGCACGCGGCGGCCGCCTGTAGCCTATCGCATAGAGCAGGAAAGCCAGCACCGCGAACACGGCGAAGCCCGGCTGGTTCAGCACCCAGGCGACGGCGCCGTCCCACAGCAGCGGGCTGGCCTTGGTTCGGATGAAGGTTTCGAAGGCGGCCCTCGTGTCGGGCGAGACCGCCAGCCAACTGGTGTTGAGCGGGGTCAGCACCAGCACGGAGGCCGCCACGGTGCGTGTCGCGTCGAGCACCGCCATGATGACGGAAATCGACAGCGCGATCATTGCGGCAAGACGAAAGACGAAGCGAAACATCAGAACCCTCCTCCGGGCTGGTCCCCTCCCGAGGGGCCTTTCAGAGATAGAATGCGCATGGCTGGATCGCAATCGCCATACGCGAATTTGCAGACTCCAAACTCAGGTCAACAGAAGGCCGGACGACAGTCGGTCGGGTGGCTTTTCATTGACATGTGAGGGCAGCTATGCTAACAATTTCAGCAGGGTGCTGATTTGCGCCGACGACCCGCCGCACAGGCGGGTTTTTGCGTTTGGTGCCTCGCAAACCGACGTGCCGGCCAAGTCTTCAAAGACCGGGTGAACCCGGATTCGTTGCCCTGCGCGAATTATGCGGCCGGCTTCCTTTTGCGCCGATGGACACGCCAGACGGCAAAAACGCCGCCGCCAATGGCGCCGATCACCAGGCCGGCCAGGCCGGTGAACACGGCGAAATAGCCGCAGGCGCCCTCGAAACAGCTCATCTCGGTGGCATCAGCGATCACCGAGCCGATGGCGAATCCGCCCACGGCGCCGATGACCGCGCCCAGGACGATGCCGAGCAGCGCGGCGACGACCGAGACGAAGACAGGCGGGCTTTCGGTTTCCGGATTGACATAAACGGCATCGGCTTCGGATCCACGGCGCAGCAGATAGATGCAGAGGACCCCGATGGCGAGTTGAGCAGCGGTGATGGCAAGCGCCTGGCCCGAAAAGACGAAATCCGAAATCGTCAGTGCACAGGCCTGCCAGGCCACCAGCCAGATGATTGTGGCGACCTGCCAGATGGTGAACTGGCGCGGGAAACGGGCCGAGCGGCCGAAGGCGAGGCCGAGCAGGTAAAGCCCCCACAGGATGGTGATGATGTCGACGGCGAGCCCGCCATAGACAAGGTAAAACACGCTGTCTGGCAGGCCGGTGGCGCCGACCGCGGGCCAGACGGAGATCAGGCCGTAGACCGACCACGCCATGACGAAGACGAGCCAGCCCACCGGCACGAAGGAAAGCCCGCTGTCCGGCCGCCTGACTGGCGTCTGTCCATTGCTCGATGTCATGTCCGCACAATGCCCCCGCAAAGCCTCGGCACCCGACAGGCAACTCCGGGGGAAGTCAAGGGCGGCCGGCCCGGCGGTCGTGCCTGTGCACACCATTGCAGCGGCGGCGCCCGTAAAAACGGGCATGCCGGCGGCCTTGCGAAACACTGTATGGCCGGCAAAGCGAATAGACTGCTGATATGGCTTGGCATTCGGCGCCGGATCGACTAGATGAGCCCCGCGCCTGTTGCTTCGACGGCTCAGGTGCGGGGAAGGGCGTTCGCTGGTTGGCGGCGCCGATGGCGGAAGTTCCGCCTTGCCCCAAGGGAGGTGCATCTCCCCAACCCGCGCGGCAAAACCGGCCGACGCGACATGCATGGACGGAGAGGTGGCCGAGTGGTTGAAGGCGCACGCCTGGAAAGTGTGTTTACGGGAGACCGTAACGCGGGTTCGAATCCCGCTCTCTCCGCCAGCTTGCACCTAGGTGTGATCAAGATCGGCGCGCCCCAGGCAATATGATCTGGCGCAGGCTGCCGACGCTCATCGCGATCTCGAGGCCAGGAGGACAACCGGGGCGCTTGTGCTTGGTGCAATCTCGAACACGACCGACGTCCCGTGATGAATTGCTTCGCCAAATCAAAACGGGGTGGTCGATCGTCTCGCCCTAGATCACCGCTTCCTCGAGGAACGGCTCGTTGCGCTCTATGCGCTCGTAACAGAATGGCGACAGATCGAGCGTCTGGAAAGCCCCGTGAACGATAAGTTCTGAAACTCCCCGGCCCACGGCTGGCGACTGTTGCAGCCCGTGCCCCGAGAAGCCGTTGGCAAACATGAAATTGGTCACCTGCGGGTGGAAGCCGACGATGCCGTTGTGGTCGAGCATGTTGTACTCGTAGTGGCCGGTCCAACTGGTCTGGACCTTGAGTGCGTCGAAAGACGGAATGCGGTGCCAGAGTGCCGGCCAGATGTAGTCGTCGAACTCTTCATGGTGCATTTCAAAGTCGTCGTAGCCGGCCGGTCCGTCGCCCTGCGGCGTGTTGCCGGTGAGAAAAAGTTCGCCTTCCGGGCGCACGAATGTACCGGAAAGGTCGATGACGTTGGGCATCCGGCCGGGGATCGGGTTGGCGCTGGCAAAGACGAAGCTGTAGCGCTTGTAGGGCGCGACCGGGATCGACAGGCCGGCCATGGCTGCGACCTGCTGCGCGCGCGGACCCGCGGCGTTGACCAATGTTCCGCAACGAACCGTCTGGCCGGTCGCGAGGCGCACCGAGATGACCCGTCCATCGGCAATATCCAGCCCTGTCGCTGCATTGTCGATATACTCGACGCCGCTGGCGCGGGCGGCGCGGCGGAAACCGTTCATCAGCCCCACGGAGTCGAACCAGCCCTCTTCCCTAGCCCCCCAGGAACCGCCACCGAGATCCTCCACATTGAGCCAGGGGAAGCGATCCTTCAGCGGGCCCGGCTCGAGGAACACTGTGTGGGCCCCAAAACTGCGCTGCAGATCGACGCGCTCGCGGGCCGCTTCGACGCCGTCGGGTGAACAGCAGTAAAGATATCCATGCTCCTTGAAGCCGAGGTCGGGCGCCGGTTCGTCCTTGTAGAAAGGTGCCATACGCTCCTGGAAGGTGCGGATGATCTCGATGCCGAACTGGCTGATCTTCACATTGATCGGATTGGAATATTGCTGCCGGATCGCGCTGGTGGACAGCGCCGTCGATGAAAACTCGTAACTGCTATCGCGCTCGACCACGAGGATCGAGGCACCGCTGCCCAGCGCCTGGCTCAGCCAGTAGGCCGTGGACGAGCCGACAACCGCTCCGCCGACGATGACGATGTCGTAGGCGTTGCGCGATGGCGCTTTGTAAGGCGGGATCGCCATGGCTCCGACTCCAAGCTACTGGTTGAACAAAGCGATCAGGGCATCCGAGCCCCGCGCAAGAAGGCCAAGGTCCGAACCGACGGCAACCATGGTGAAGCCTTCGGCAAGGTAGCGGTCGGCATCGGCCTTCGCCGGCGCCAGGATGCCGCTTGCCTTGCCTGCCGCCGTTGCGGCCTGGCGCACGGACGAGATTGCCTCCTGGACATGTGCCGCGCCGGGATTGCCCATCGCGCCCATATTGGTGGAAAGATCGCCGGGACCGACGAAGAGAACGTCGACCCCGTCGACCCCCGCGATCTCGGCGGCATTCGCCACGCCCAATTCATCCTCGATCTGCACGGCGAGAAGCTGCTGCTCGCGCGCCTTGGCGTGGTAGCCGGCGATGCGGCCGAAGCCATTGGCGCGGTGACCGACCGAGAAGCCGCGAAATCCGCCGGGCGCATAGCTCATGGCCGCGACGATGGCGCGGGCCTGATCGGCGGTTCGTACATTGGGGATCATCAGGCTGCGTGCGCCGATATCCAGCGCCTGCTTGATCAGATTGGGATCGTCGGAGGGCAGCCTGACGACAGCCTCGCTGTCGAAGCCGCCCATCACCTGAAGCTGCGCCATGATGCTGCGCAGATGGTTGGGGCTGTGCTCGCCGTCGATCAGAACCCAATCGGCTCCGGAGCCGGCGACGATCTCCGTGGTGAGCGCCGAAGCCAGCGAGCACCAGATGCCGATGTGAGCCCGGCCAGCCGCGGTGGCGGCTTTCAGCGTGTTGAGGCGTTCTTGCATCTTGCGATCGTCTCCAATCATTTGGTTGAAATTTGTATGATGTCCTATATCATATGGCTACAAAACGCTGCAAGATGCGATGTAGGGACTTTCGAATGGGAGCTGGAGAATGAGGATCGGGTTCATCGGGCTTGGCGTCATGGGAGCACCGATGGCGCGCCACCTGGCCGATGCCGGGCATGAGATCGTCACCGTTCTCAATCGCTCCCCTCTACCGCAGGGCCTGACCGCATCGGTCGTCGCGTCCGCCGCCGAAGTGGCACGGCGGTCCGAGATCGTCGTCACCATGCTGCCCGACACGCCTGACGTCGAACGCGTCCTGTTGGGCGAGGACGGCGTCCTGGAAGGACTGTCAGCCGGCAAGCTGGTCATCGACATGAGCTCGATCAGCCCCATCGCCACGGCGGCGTTCGCGGCGAAACTGCGAGAGAAGGGAGCCGGCTACCTCGACGCCCCGGTCTCGGGCGGCGAGGTCGGCGCCAAGGCGGCAAGCCTCACCATCATGGTCGGCGGCCCGGCCGCCGAGTTCGAGCGGGCGCTGCCGATCTTTGAGACACTCGGCAAGAACGTCACTTTGATCGGCGAGCAGAATGGCGCCGGGCAGACCTGCAAGATCGCCAACCAGATCATCGTCGCGCTCAACATCGAGGCCGTGGCCGAAGCGCTTGTCTTCGCCAGCAAGGCCGGGTGCGACCCGGCGAAGGTTCGCGGCGCCCTGATGGGTGGCTTCGCCGCTTCCCGCGTCCTGGAAGTGCATGGCCAGCGCATGATCGACCGGACCTTCGCCCCAGGCTTTCGCATCAAGCTCCACCAGAAGGATCTCAACCTGGCGCTTGACAGTGCCCGCGCCCTTGGCGTGGCGCTGCCGAACACCGCCATGGCGCAGCAACTGATGAATGCCTGTTCGGCCCATCCAGGTGGCGCCGAGGCCGATCACTCGTCTCTCGTCCGGGCGCTGGAGATCCTCAGCGGCCACGAACTGTCAAAAGAAAAGGAGTAAAAACCGATGCGCGGAACCGGCAAGGCCGAGATCTTCGTGATGCTGGCCCATCCCGTGGCCCACGCCAAGAGCCCCGGCATATTCAACGAGATCTTCGAGCAGAAGGGCCTCGACAGCCTCATGGTGCCCTTGAGCTGCCGCCCGGAGGATTTTGAGACCTTCTGGGCCGGCATCACGGCAGCCGAGAATATCAGGGGCGTGATCATCTCGGTGCCGTACAAGGTTGCGGTCTACCACAAATGCTCCGCCGCGCATGACCGCGCCGCGCGGGTGGAAAGCGCCAACTCGGTGCGACGGCTGCCGGATGGCAGCTGGTATGCCGACAATTTCGACGGCGTCGGCTTCATCGATGCGCTCAAGGCGAACGGGCATCAGATCGCCGGCCGCCGCATTCTTCAAGTCGGTGCCGGTGGCGCCGGTGCTTCGCTCGCCTATTGTCTCGCGGAAGCCGGCGCCGACGAAATCCGCCTTACCGACATCGATACGGCGCGCGCCGGGAAACTGGCGGCGCTGGTTGGCCGCGCGTTCCCGAAATGCCGCATCCAGGTCGGAGAGGCCGAGCCTTCCGGCATGCATATGGCGATCAACGCCACGCCTGTCGGCATGCATGCCGGCGATCCGCTGCCGCTTGACGTCAGCCGGCTGACCCCGGATATGACGGTCGTGGACATCATCATGGAGCCTGCGGAAACCGCTCTGCTGCGGGCGGCCAAGGGGATCGGCTGCCGCGTTCAACCGGGACGCCCGATGATGGATTTCCAGGTCCGGGCGATGTCCGAATTCTTCGACATCGAAGGCAAGGACCGCGGCCATGGCTGAGACACCGACTGCCGTCGTCATCGGCGGCACCTCCGGCATCGGACGCGCTATCGCGCAGCGCTTCGCAGAAGACGGTTATCATGTGGTCGTCTCCGGCCGGGATGCGACGAGGGGCAATGAGGCGGCCGGCTCCTGCCAGGCGGCGGGCGCGCCGCGTGCGCTGTTTGTCCAGACAGATGTCGCAGATAGCGGCTCAGTCGAGGCTCTGGCACGGATTGTCAGCGACGGGTTCGGCACGCCTCACGTCGTCGTCAACTGCGCCGGCATCTTGCAGAGCGGCAAGTACGTCCTTGATCAGGATCTGGACGAGGACGAGAAGATGTGGCGGGTGAATTATCGCGGCACGCTGTTGGGGTGCCAGGTGTTTGGCCGGCTGATGTCGGCCGCCCGGCGAGGCGCGATCCTGAATGTCGGCTCGCTCGCCTCTTTCGCGCCGCTGTCGCTGCCCGCCTACACGCCGGGAAAGCATGCGGTCCTGGCCCTGACCCAGATCCTCGCCGCCGAACTCGGCCCGCATGGCGTTCGCGTCAATGCGGTCGCGCCCGGCTATACACTTTCCGATGGTCTGAAGACCAAGATCGCCAGGGGTGAACGCAACCCCGAAGCCATACAGGCCACCACGGCGCTGCGACGCTTCGTCGAGCCGCGCGACGTCGCCGAGGCGGCATTGTTCCTCTGCTCGGAGCGCGCCGCTTCGATTACCGGCGTCACCTTGCCGGTCGACGCCGGCTGGCTGGTTCAGGCGCCTTACGCACAATATCTGCAGGGAAATCCCATCCGGCAAACGCCGGCTATCTGACAAGGATAATCCAGTGATCAATATCTCGCCAGTGAGCGACATCCAGCGCTTCGACTTCGATACCCGCATACACCATGGCGTCATCCATAACGGCACGCTCTACCTCACCGGCCAGGTCGCGAGGCCCGGCCAGTCCGCGGCCGACCAGATGCGCGAGGTGCTCGGCAAGATCGATGCGCTGCTTGGCAAGGCGGGCACGGACAAGACCCGCATCCTTCATGTGCAGATGTGGCTGGACGACATCAGGGATTTCGACGAGGTCAATGCGGTGTGGGACGCCTGGATGCCCGGGGAGCACGCACCGGCGCGCTCATCGGGCGAAGTACGG
>NZ_RZPQ01000218.1:0-7884 GCF_003999135.1 Mesorhizobium sp. M7A.F.Ca.CA.004.06.1.1
ATCCAGGGCTCGAGGCCGGGATACTGTTCAGCCAGCTTCCTGAACAGCTCCCTGATGTCCTTGGCTTCGACCTCGACCTTGCTCTTGCCGTCGGCAAGCTGGCCGACGGCGCCCCAAGGGGTGACTTCGACCATCAGCGCACCCCTCGCCCTAGCCTTCCCGTTCCGCCTCGATCGCCGCCAGGCCGACTAGCAATGTGACAAACAGTTGAAGAACGAAGACGTCGATCGTCACATCAGCGTGCACTGGAAGTAATGAAAAATCGGTCCTTTAAGCATTCACTTGAAATGATGGGTAACGAATGGATACGCTTCAATTCGAAATCGCCCGCTTCCTGGCTGCAAAGGCTTTGCATAAGAGGCGGACGACATACCAGCAGGTTGGTGAGGCAGTAGGCTGGAACCATCCAACGGGCCGCGGGCTTGGGCGAAATCTCGAGGTCATTCTGCACTATTTGGCGGATCGTGGGCTGCCGCCTCTCACGACGATCCTGGTGAAGAAGGGGGAGCGGCATCCAGCTGAAGATGCGATGGCATACATCCGCAGCGCACTCGGAGCTATAGACATCGAGGCTGCCCAGCAAGAGGTGTTTGCGTTTGACTGGACGTCGGTTCCAGAACTCGCCCCGGCCACCGATACCCTACCCGATGGCCGGCAGGTCTGGCTGACATCGTTCTGGGGCTTCGATCCAGCCAGCTGGGGATGCATCGGATTTGCCGACGAAGCTCGGCGGGCCCGTTACCTTAGCAACTCCAAGCCGGGGACACTGGTCGCGATCTACGTGACCAAGGGAAAGGGCCCGGAAAACATGCGCGGCAAGGTTGTCGGGGTGCTTGAGATCTCCCACGAGATCGGTCACGCGCAGGAGTTCATCTCGGGGGATCGCTGGGCCGAAAAGGAGCGCGATCAGGACTCCCGTGGGAAGTGGCTTTATGCGGTAAAGGCGACGAGGGCATGGCGCATCGTTCCAGAGGATTGGCGTCGAGTGGAGGAGTTGTTTCCTCAGGCTTATCGTGGCTCGAATGCAGAACTCATAGGAGCAAACGGTGTCCCCGTCTCAGCCGACGAGGCGGCAGAGCTCTATGAGTTGGACGTCTACGAAGTGCCGGTCTATGGGCAGACGGAGCCCGTGGACCCGACAATTCAGACCCTCGAATCCGCGCTTAGCCCGAGCCGCGCCGTGAGACCGGCCTCACGGCCTTACTGGGTCGGGGAGACGAACGGGCCGAAGCATCTCTACATACTCCGCCTCGTGGGTAACATCGGAGCCTATCTGGGACGTCGGGATGATGAAGTCGAAGACAAACACATCATCAAAGTAGGCTTCTCAAAGAGCCCGCAGGCGCGCCGCGATCAGATCCAGAGCGCCTATCCCAGAGGAGCCTTCCATTGGGAGGTCTTCAAGCCAAGCCCTCAGCCCGACACCGCACCATATGCGAGTGCAGAAATTGCGATCGCCGGCGAGGACGCCATGAAGAAGCGCCTCGTGGAAGATGGCGCAGAGGTGCTTGGTGGCGAGTTTTTCCTCGCAGACGACAACCTGATCTATCGGATCTGGGCAGCGGGTAGCAACGCGGCGAAGGCAGCGCAGGATGGACTGCGGAACCAGCAATTTCCAGAATAGGCGCCGACGGTTCGAGCTCTACAACAGCCAAGCAGCAGGTTCTATGCCTAGTATCGACCCATCGGCACCCGAAACCAGACAGTCCGCTTGCGGCCCCACCACGACATGATGTTAAGCGATGGTGCCGAGGCCCGGCTCTCCCCCTCATCCCCCCGCCAGTCGCGGCAACAGAAAAATCTCCGCCCCCTCTGGCAGCTTCTTCGACCACGTATCCCGATAGATCGTCCCGTCGATCGCAACCGCGATGCCTTTGTCGATCCAGGGCTCTAGGCCGGGATACTGTTCAGCCAGCTTCCTGAACAGCTCCCTTATGTCCTTGGCCTCGATCTCGACCTTGCTGTTGCCTCCGGCGGTCGCGGCGAGCGAGCCCCAGAGCGTTACTTCGACCATTCCCGTTCCGCCTCGATCGCCGCCAGGATGCGCGGCGGCGACATCGGGATGTGCGTCATGCGCACGCCCGCGGCGTTCGACACCGCATTGGCAATCGCCGCCAGCGGCGGCACGATCGACGTCTCGCCGACACCGCGCACCCCGTAAGGGTGGTTGGGGTTGGGGATTTCGAGGATCTGCGTGTCGATCATCGGCAGGTCCGAGCAGACCGGGATGCGGTAGTCGAGGAAGCCGGCGTTCTGCAGCCGCCCGTCCTTGCCGTATATATACTCCTCGTTGAGCGCCCAGCCGATGCCTTGCGCCGCACCGCCCTGGTACTGTCCCTCGACATAGGTCGGGTGCACCGCCTTGCCCGCATCCTGCACGACCGTGTAGCGGATGACCCTGGTGGCGCCGGTCTCGGGATCGACCTCGATATCGCAGATATGGGTGGCGAAGGAGACGCCGGCGCCATCGGCGACGAGTTCGCTGTGGCCGGCGATCGGCCCGCCGGTCTTGCCCGACTCGACCGCGATCTCCTTCAGCGACAGCTTGCCGAGATTGCCGTGCTTCTCGCCCTTGGCGACCGCGTGGCCCTTTTCCCAGACCACGTCGTCGACGGCAATGTCCCACATCTGCGCAGCGCGCTCGCGCAGGATTTTGATCGCATTGCGGGCGGCCGAGATCGTCGCCATGGAGGACGAGAAGGTGCCGCGGCTGCCGTCCGTCATGTCGTTGTAGCCGAGGCTGGACGTGTCGGCGACGATCGCCTTGACCTGGCTATAGTCGATGCCGAGCTCCTCCGCCGCCACCAGCGACAGCGACGCGCGCGAACCACCGACATCGACCGTGCCGACGGCAAGCGAGACCGAGCCGTCCATGCCGATGTTGAGGTCGGTGCAGGTCTGGCCGCCGAAATTGAACCAGAAGCCGCAAGCCATGCCACGGCCCTGGTTCTTGCCCAGCGGCGCCTTCATGTGCGGATGGCTCTTCACCGCCTCCAGCGTCGGGCCGATGCCGATCGGTCCGTAGACCGGGCCGTAGGAGGACCGTGTGCCTTCCTGCGCGGCGTTCCTGATGCGGAAGTCGACCGGATCCATGCCGATCTTCTTGGCCAGCTCGTCGACAGCACTTTCCACCGCGAAGGCCGCCATCGGCGCTGAGGGCGCGCGATAGGCTGCGGTCTTCGGCCGGTTGACCAGCACTTCGTAGCCGACCGTCTTGACGTTATCGAGCTTGTAGCAGGCGAATGCCGTCATGGCGCCGATCTCGGCCCAGGAGCCGGCATACGGGCCGCAGCTGTAGCGAAGCGTCGCTTCGGCGGCGGTGATCGTGCCGTCCTTGCGGGCGCCGATCTTGACGTCGATCGAGGTGGCGCTGGTCGGGCCCGAGGCGCGGAACACCTCGTCGCGGGTCATCACGAGCTTCACCGGCCGTCCGGCCTTGCGCGACAGCGCCAGCGCCACCGGCTCGGCCCAGACATGGGTCTTGCCGCCGAAACCGCCGCCGATCTCCGAGGAGGTGACGCGCAGTTTCGAGGCTTCCATGCCAAGCAACTGGGCGCAGTGCTGGCGGTAGACGAAATGGCCCTGCGTGCACACCCAGAGATCAGCGGTGCCGTCGGAGCTGAAATTCGCCACGCAGGCATGCGGCTCGATATAGCCCTGGTGCGTCTGCTCGGTCTTGAAGGAACGCTCGACGATAAAGTCGGCCTGCCCGAAACCCTGATGGACATCGCCATGGCCAAACTGGCTGCGCTTGGTGACGTTGGAGGGTTTTACCGGTTTTTCCTCGAGGCCCTCGGTGAAGATGGCATCATTGATCAAGGGCGCCGTGTGCTTCGCCGCCTCGTCGACATCGGTGACATGCGGCAAAAGCTCGTATTCAATCTCGATGAGCTTCAGCGCCTGCCTGGCGGTGCGGGCATCGATCGCGGCGACCGCGGCCACCGCGTGGCCGTCATAGAGCGCTTTCGTGCGCGCCATGCAATTGTCGAGGACGTCGTACATGGCGGCATCGCCATCGGTGAGGTCGGGCAGGTCGGCCGCGGTGATCACCGCCTTGACGCCGGCGAGCTTTTCCGCCTTGGACGTGTCGATTTTCACGATCCTGGCGTGAGCATGCGGGCTTCTGAGAACACGCCCGACCAATTGGCCGGCCATGTTGAAGTCGGCGCCGTAGCGGGCGCGGCCCGTCACCTTGTCGATGCCGTCGGGACGGATCGGACGCGTGCCGACGGAGGCGAATTTACGTCCGGAAAAACGTGGATCGAAATTCATCTCAGGCTCCCTTCATCACGATGGCCGCGTCCTGGACGGCGCGCACGATCTTGTCGTAGCCGGTGCAGCGGCAGAGGTTCCCGGCGAGGCCGAAGCGGATTTCCTCCTCGGTCGGGTCGGGGTTCTTGGCCAGGAGGTCCTTGGCCGCGATCAGGAAGCCCGGCGTGCAGATGCCGCATTGCAGCGCCGCATGCTCGAGGAACTTCTGCTGCAGCGGGTGCAGCGTATCGCCATGGGCCATGCCCTCGATGGTCTCGACGCGCCGGCCTTCAGCCTCGGCGCCGAGCACCAGGCATGAGCAAACCAGCCGATCGTCGAGGATGATCGAGCAGGCGCCGCAGTCGCCGGTGCCGCAGCCTTCCTTGGCGCCCGTCAGCCCCAGCCGATCGCGCAGGACATCGAGCAGCGTCTCGTCCGGCTGGCAAAGATACTCGACAGCGTCGCCGTTGATTGTCGTTGAAACTGCTATACCAGCCATCATTTGCCTCCTGCACGTGTATAGGCTGATGTGGCGGCCCGCTGGGCCAGCACACCCGCAACTTTTCGTCTGAATTCGATGGTGCCGCGCTTGTCGTCGATGGGACGGCAGGCGCCCGCACAGACCTTGGCGAGCCGCTCCAGCGTCGCTTCGTCCAGCTTGGAGCCGATGAGCACCTCCGCCGCCTCTTCGACCAGAAGCACCGTCGCCGCCACGGCGCCCAGCGCCACGCGGGCCGATTTGACCACACCGTGCTCGTCGAGCGTCAGGTTCACGCCGGCACTGACCACCGCGATGTCCATCTCGGTGCGTGGAATGAAACGCAGATAGGCATCGCCAGAGCGCGGCTCGCGCTTGTCGAGTAGGATCGCCTCGATGATCTCGCCTTTGGCCAGCGACGTCTTGCCCGGCGCGGTCGGCACGCTCTGCACGGGAATCGTGCGCCGGCCCGCCGGCCCGACGACCACTGCCTTGGCGCCGGCGGCAACCAGCGCCGGCACGCTGTCGGCGGCCGGCGAGGCGTTGCAGAGATTGCCCACGATGGTGCAGCGTCCCTGCACCTGCTTCGAGCCGATCAGCTTGGCCGCCTCGACGACACCAGGCCATGCCTTCTTGAGGGCGGTGTTCTCTCCCAGGACGGCGCAGGGAACCGCGGCGCCGATGCTGAAGCCTTCAGCAGTTTCCCGGATCTCGCTCAAGCCATCGATCGCCTTGATGTCGACGATCAGCTCTGGTTCGGCAAAGCCGCCCTTCATCCTGACCAGGAGGTCGCTGCCTCCCGCGAGGATGGCGGCCGTACCAGCCGACCCGGCCAAGTGGCCAACGGCATCTTCTATTGAAAGCGGACGTATGTAGCGCATCGTCTCCCCTTGGTCATCGCGATTTCAGCGACCGTTATAAACAGTCTCCTCATAATGGCTATCCGGTTCCTCAACTGCGGCGATTAGGCCAGGCGCCGCAATATCCAGTCCAACAGACGGAAAGTGGCGCGCTGAATGGCAGCAACCGGCTTTGGGATGATTTTCGTGAAACTTCGGCTATGGATCAAGTGCGCTCATTCGCCCTTGTCCGCCTTTGGACCGGAACGGCCTCAGCCCGTGACGCGCTTTCCCGGAAAACTGTTCACATTTTTCCTGGAATTGCCCTAGAGATCGGCCTCGGCGAAGATGCGCGAGGCCCAGTCGAGGAAGACGCGCAGGCGTGGCGAGAGCTGACGGTTCTGCGGGTAGAGCGCCGACAGCGGTGTCGGCGATGGCGGATAGTCGGCCAGCACCTCGACGAGCGTCCCATCCGCCAGATCCTTCTCGAAGCGATAGCGCGGTGCCTGGATGAGGCCGAGGCCAAGCCGCGCCAGATCGGCGGCGGTGTCGGAATTGTTGGCGGCGACGCGGCATGGCAGCCGCACCTCACGGATACTGCCGGCGACGGTGAATTCGAACGGAAGGGTCTCGCCGGTGCGCGACGAAACAAAGCCCACCGCCTGGTGACCGTCGAGCGCATCGGGGGAGACGGGCGTGCCGTGGCGCTCGAGATAGGCAGGGCTGGCGCAGGTGATCTCGCGGATGACAGCCAGCCGCCGCATGATCATGCCGCTGTCGGGCGGCTCGCCGACGCGGATGACGCAGTCGACGCCTTCGCGCACGAGATCGACCAGCCGGTCGCTTTGGCCGATCTGCAGGTCGATCCTGACATAGCGGGCGAGGAACTCCGGCAGGCGCGGCAACAGGAATGTGCGGGTGAGCAGCGTGCTGGCGTCGATGCGCAGCAGGCCGAAAGGCTCGGCATTGCGAAAGGCGGCCTCGGCATCCTCGATCTCGGCCAGGATCGACAGGCAGCGCCGATAGTAGGCTTCGCCGTCCTGCGTGGCGTTCACCTGCCGCGTCGTTCGTTCCAGAAGCCGCGCGCCGAGATGCTCTTCCAGCCGCCGGATCGCTTCCGTCGCGGTTGAACGCGGCAGGCCGAGATCGGCCGCGGCAGCGGTAAAGCTGCGCCGCTCCAGAACGCGAACGAAGAGCCGCATCGTGTCCAGTCGATCCATGGCCCTTGTTCGCAATTTCCGAATAGTGATGTCAATAGATGGCTGATTATACGGAAAGCGGGTCGGCCTATATCCGTGTCACCAACACGGAGAGACTTCCATGACATCCAATCAAACAAGTACGGGTGGCCAAACCAGAACCGCGATCGTGACCGGCGCCTCCAAAGGCATCGGCGCCGCCATCGCACAGCGGCTCGCCCGCGATGGCGTCGCCGTCGTCCTCAATTATGCACGGGGCCGCGCCGAGGCCGAAGAGCTTGTGCGCAGCATCGAAGCCGGCGGCGGCAAGGCAATCGCCGTTCAGGCCGATATCGCCGATCCGAATGGGATCGCAGCGCTGTTCGACGCCGGCGAGAAGGCGTTCGGCGGCATCGACATCCTCGTCAACAATGCCGGCGTCATGAAGATTTCGCCGATGGCGCAGACCGACGACGCTTCGTTCGACACGCAGATCGCGATCAATCTCGGCGGCGTGTTCCGCGGCATGCGGGAAGGCGCGCGCCGGCTTCGCGACGGCGGCCGCATCGTCAATTTTTCCAGCAGCGTCGTCGGCCTCTACCAGCCGGGCTACGGCGTCTACGCCGCCACCAAGGCGGGTGTCGAGGCGATGACCCACATCCTGGCCAAGGAGCTTGGCGCGCGCCGCATCACAGTTAACGCAGTAGCGCCCGGGCCGATCGAAACCGCGCTGTTCACGGACGGCAAGAGCGAGGCGCAGATCGAGGCCATCGGCAAGATGATCCCGCTCGGCCGGCTTGGCCAGCCCGACGACATTGCCGGGCTGGTCTCGTTCCTGGCCGGGCCGGACAGCTTCTGGGTCAACGGACAAATCATCCGCGCCAATGGCGGCGTCGTCTGAGCCGTCGCCGACCGCTCCACGCCGAACCTCAAATTCCACAGAAAGGAAAAGATCATGCCATTCGCCAACATCAAGTTACCGCAAGCGGCGCTCTCCAGGGCGCAGAAGGAAGACCTCATCCATCGAACGACAGCCATGTTCGTCGACTTTTTCGGCGAGGGTGTGCGCCCCTTCACGATGGTGCTGGTGGAGGAGGTCGCCGACGGCGGCTATGGCCGGGCCGACGAAGTGTTCGTC